>DATAAP010000470.1:0-12167 GCA_036260035.1 Alphaproteobacteria bacterium
CTTGCGAAACGCGTCCTGCTCCGCAGGCGAGAGCTTCGTGACGGTGACGCCGAGCCCCTCGATCTCCTTCACGGCGCTCAGGTCGTTGCCGACCAGGCCCTTGCGGGCGAGCTCGATGTTCTCCTTGCCGGCCTGCAGCGCCGCTTCGTGGACGATCTTGCGGTCGGCCTCGGACCAGCTCTTCCACACATCGGGATTGACGACGAAGACCAGCGGGTCGGCGACGTAGCCCCACAGGGTCACGTATTTCTGCCCGACCGTGTGCAGCTTCGCGACCGTGAAGATCGTCAGCGGGTTCTCCTGCCCGTCGACGGCGCCGGTCGACAGTGCTGGCTGCGCGTCCGCCCAGCTCATCTGCGTCGGGTTGGCGCCGAGCGCCGAGAACGTGTCGTTGAACAGCGGCGAGCCGACCACGCGGAACTTGAGGCCCTTCATGTCGTCTGGCGACTTGATCGCGCGCTTGGAGTTGGTGACCTCGCGGAAGCCGTTCTCGCCCCAGGCGAGCGGCACGGCGCCGCGCTTCTCGACGATCGAGAAGATCTCCTTGCCGACCTCGCCCTGCGTCAGCGCATCGATCGCCTTATAGTCGGGCATCAGGAACGGCAGCGAGAAGAGGTTGAGCTCCTTGATCTGCGGCGACCAGTTGATGGTCGAGCCGATCGCGAGGTCGATGGCGCCCTGACGCAGGGCCGCGAACTCGCGGGTCTGGTCGCCGCCGACCAGCGACGTGCCCGGATACATCTTGATGTTGATTCGGCCCTGCGTGCGCTCGCGCACCAGGTCGCCCCAGCGCTCGCCGGCGATGCCCCACGGGAACGGCTTGCCGACTACGGTCGACAGCTTGTACTCCGCCTTGTAGGTCTGAGCTGCCACCGGCGCCGCCGCGAGCAGGCCCGCCGCTGCCAACACCGCCAATACTGCCCTGCGCTTCATCGCTTCCTCCGTTTTGCCTGAACTATTCGGCCGCGCTGCGCGCCGGCCGCCTTGCCGCCATCAGCTTGCGGCATGCTTCGACAACTTGCTCCGTCGTGACGCGCGCCTTGTCCTCGAGCGGAGGTGCGTAGGCGACCGGGATGCGCGGCGCGCCGAGCCGCCCGACCGGTGCCTTGAGATCGCCGTCGAGCGCCTCCGCCACGGTCGCCGCGATTTCGCCGCCGAACCCGCCCGCCTGCACGGCCTCATGGACCACGAGTAGGCGGCCGGTCTTCGCAACCGATGCGAAAACGGCCTCACGGTCCCACGGCCACAGCGTGCGCAGATCGATCACCTCGACTGAGATTCCCTCGCGCGCCGCGCCTTCTGCGGCTTGCGCCACGACATGGACCGATTTCGACCAGCTGACAATGGTGACGTCGGAACCGGCGCGGTGCGTGCGCGCGCGGCCGAGCTCCGCGCGGTGACCGTCGGGAATATGGCCCTCGAGGCCCCACAGATCCTTGTGCTCCATATAGACGACCGGGTCGTCGCTTTCGATCGCGGCCGCGAGCAGCGCGTAACTGTCTTCCGCGGTCGCCGGAGTCACCACCACAAGGCCGGGTATGTGCGCATACCACGCCTCGAGCGACTGCGAGTGCTGCGCGGCAGAGGAGCGCCACATGCCGATCGGCTGGCGCACGACCAGCGGCACGCGGCCCTGGCCGCCGAACATGTAGCGGGCTTTGGCAGCCTGGTTGATCAGCTCGTCGGTCGCGCATAGCGCGAAATCCGAGAAGCGCATCTCGACGATCGGCCGGTAACCCACCAGAGCCATGCCGACCGCTGCACCCATGATGGTCGATTCCGAGATCGGCGTGTCGATCACGCGCGCGGCGCCGAATTCCTGCTGCAGCCCCTTGTACTGGCCAAACACGCCGCCGCGGCCGAGATCCTCTCCCAGCGCCACCACGCGCGGGTCGCGCCGCATCGCCTCGGCGACCGCACGCCGTCCCGCTTCGATATAGGTCGTCACCGCCATTGGCCGAACCCGGCGTCCTGGACGTCCGCATAGGCGAGCGCATCGGCGGGCCACGGCGCTGCCTTCGCGTGGGCGTACGCCTTCTCGATCTCGGCCTTCGCCGCGTGGTCGATCTCGTCGATCGCCTTTGGATCGACGCCGAGCGCCGCGAGCCGCG
This sequence comes from Alphaproteobacteria bacterium, assembly GCA_036260035.1. GTDB lineage: Bacteria > Pseudomonadota > Alphaproteobacteria > CACIAM-22H2 > CACIAM-22H2 > DATAAP01. Next base: position 2,112 of record DATAAP010000470.1, read on the forward strand.
CCGCCGCGCGCCGCAACGGATCGCGCTGCAACTGCGCCGTCACTTCGTCGGCCTTGCGATAGGTGGCCGGGTCGGCCGCGGTGTGTCCTTTGATGCGATACGTGTCCGTGTGCAGGAACTGGGGGCCGGCGCCGCTGCGGATCTTCGCGACGAGCGCCGCCGTGGTCGCGTCGACCAGCTCGACATCATTGCCGTCGATGGTGACGCCCGGCACGCCCAGGCTCTGCGCGCGCGCAAGCGGCCCCGGCCCGGCGGAGAGGTCGGCGGTGTGCGTGGTCGCCGAGTACTTGTTGTCCTCGCAGACGAACAGCACGGGCAGCTCGTAGACCTTCGCCCAGTTCAGCGCCTCGAGGAACGGGCCGCGGTTGACGGCGCCGTCGCCGAAGAAGCACGCGGCGATGCGGCCGTCGGCCGCAAGCTTCACCGCATGCGCAGCGCCGACCGCGATCGGCAGTCCAGCCGCGACGACGCCATTGGCGCCCAGCATGCCGACGGTAAAGTCGGCAATATGCATGGAGCCGCCCTTGCCGCGGCAGGTGCCGCCCTCGCGGCCGAACAGCTCGCACATCATCGCCTGCGGGTCGGCGCCCTTGGCGATGGTGTGGCCATGGCCGCGATGCGTGGAGGTGATCAGGTCGTCGCGGCGCAGGTTGATGCACACGCCGGCGGCGATGGCCTCCTGGCCGATCGACAGATGGGCCGCACCCTTGACCAGCCCCTCACGCACGGCGGCGTCGGTCGCCTCCTCGAAGGCGCGGATGCGCGCCATGGTGCGGTATAGCGCGGTTAGTCGCGCGACATGCGCATCATTGCGACCGTTCGCATCTCGGGCGCGGTCCGTCATGGTTCCCCGTGTAGCCGAAAAGCGCGGCCAGAATGGTGCCGCGCAGTGGCAAAGGCAAGGGCGCTCTGCTACATGAGCGGCCGATGCCAACGCCGCCGATCATCGCCGAAGCGAGCGTCACCAAGCTTGATGCGCGTCATCGTGACGCAGTGCTGGTCGCCGGCTCGCACGGCGGTGTTATTGCAGGATTTCTTGCGGCGAAGGCGGGCGTGCGCGCGGTAATTCTCAGCGATGCGGGCGTCGGACGCGACCAAGCGGGAATCTCCTCGCTTGCCTATCTAGAAAAGATCGGCATGGCTGCTGCGACGGTCGGACATATGAGCGCCCGCATCGGCGACGGCGCCGACATGCTCGCGCGCGGCGTGATCACGCATGCCAACGCGATCGCGGCACGGCTTGGCGTGCGCGCCGGTCAGCTCTGCGCCGAAGCGGCGGAACGCCTCAAGCAAGCGCCCGTCGTGGAGGGTTCGCCGCCACCCTATGAAGAGGCACGGTTTCCGATCCGCGAGACGCCGGGCGAGCCGGCGGTCTGGGGACTTGATTCCGTGTCGCTCGTGGAGCCGGCCGACAAGACCCGCGTGCTGGTCATCGGCTCGCATGGCGGCATTCTCGGCGGCAAGCCGGAGACGGCGATGAAATACGATGCGCTCGCCGCCATCTTCAACGATGCCGGCGTCGGCGCGGACGGTGCCGCGCTCACGCGCCTGCCGCCGCTCGATGCGCGCGGCATCGCCGCGGCAACGGTCGACTGCATGTCGGCGCGCATCGGCGACGCGCGCTCGACCTGGGAGACCGGCATGCTCAGCCACGTCAACGAAACCGCGAAGAAGCTAGGCGCACGCGCTGGCATGTCGACGCAGGACTTCGTCGCCCGCGTGATCGACCACTATCGCGGCAAGATCTAAGGCAGCAGCACGACCTTGCCCGCCTCGCCGGAGCAGGCGAGTGCAAAGGCTTCGTCGAAGCGCGCCAGCGGCAGCCTGTGCGTCAGCACCTTGGCGAACGCAGCACCGCGTGTGCGCAGCAGGTTCTCTACCTGGAGCCACGTCTCGTCAATGCGGCGGCCGTAGATGCCGCGCAGCGTGATCTCGCGCAGCACGACGTGCCGCGCCACGTCGATGGCGAATGGCTGTTCCGGTAGGCTTGCGAAGACGATGTCGCCGCCGCTGCGGATGCAATCGAGTGCTGCCGTCACGGCGCGCTCATTGCCAGAGGTGTCGATGACCGCATCGACCTTCGTGCGCCCGACAGCTTGCGAGAGCGCGGTTTCGAGGGATGCGTCCTGCGGTGCGGCCGCCGCGTCGGCGCCGACAGACAGGGCGAGCGCGCGGCGATAAGACGACGGCTCCGACGCAACGATGCGGCCGGCGCCGAATGCGCGCGCGGCGCCGATGGCGAACAGCCCGATCGGGCCGCAACCGAGCACCAGCACGTCCGCGCCGGCGATGTCGATCTCGCGCGCGGCGCGCACGGCGACACCCATCGGCTCCATCATCGTCGCAAGCTCGATGGGGATATCGGGCGGCACCGTACGGAGCGCCGCTTCGGGCACCACCGTGAACTCGGCCATGCAGCCGAGCCCGAGGCGACTGAACAGCCGCATGTTCTCGCAGGTGTGCCGGCGGTTCATCCGGCATTGCGCGCAGTGGCCGCATGGAATGTGCGTCTCGGCTGTGACAGCGTCGCCGATCTTGATCCGCGCGACGTCGCGGCCGACCGCCACGACCTTCCCCGAGAACTCGTGGCCCATTGGGAAGGGCGGCGTGTAGGTCCGCGCGGCCCAGCGGTTCCATTTGTAGATATGGATGTCGGTGCCGCAGATCGCGGCGCTGTGGATCTGGATGAGCACGTCGTCGGGCGCAAGCTCGCGCAGCGGGAGAGTGCGCAGCGCGAGCCCGTTCTCCTCCGGCCGTTCCTTGATGACGGACTGCGATTGCGCGGCCATTGCTAGACGCCGTGTGCACGCTTCGGAGCACGCAACTGGCACGCCGCGGGCAGGCCCATCGCCTCGGCGAGCGAAGCGGCCTCGCGCGTCAGCAGGCCGACAAGCTCGCGGATGCGAGCCCCTGACACGCGGTCGGCAATCGCGGCAAGGCTGATGGCCGCGGCTGCGCGGCCATCCTGGTCGAGGACGGGAACGCCGACGGCATTCATGCCTGGCACGATCTTCCCATCGACGAAGGAATAGCCGCGCTGCCGCGTCTCGGCGACGTCGGCGAGCAGCGCCTTGCGCGTATGACCCGGGTAGCGCGCATACCACGCGGCATTGCGGTCGACGATGGTGTGGACCTCGTCATCGGGCAGGAAGGCGAGCAGGGCGAGGCTGCCGGAGCCCACGCCGAGCGGCCGCACATGGCCGGCATCGAGCGACAGCGTGCGGATCGGGAACGCGCCGATCTCGCGCGCAACGCAGACAGCCGTGCCGCCCTCGCGCAGCGAGGCGTAGATCGTGTCCTCAGTGGCTTCCGCGAGCCGCAGCAGCGATGGCCGTGCGAGCGCGGCCAGATCCTGGCGATGCGCGGCTTGGCCCAGGAGTCCGAGCCCGGCGCCGAGACGATAGCGCTTCGTCTCGAGATCCTGGAACACGAATCCAGCATCGACCAGCGCATTGAGCAGGCGGTGCACCGTGCCCTTGCCGAGCCCTGTCTCGCGCGCAACCGCCGACAGCATCGCCCCGTCGCCATGCGTCGCAACAGCCCGCAGCAGACGCGCCGCGCGGTCGATCGTCTTCACCGTCGCTTCGCCGCTCTCGTCTTCCGCAGGAGCGGCAGGCGTTCGTTGATTCATCCGTGTTCCGCGATCCGATCGAACGTGAGCGTTGACAAGATAGAGCAGGTAATACACCGTTCCAAATATAATAATTTGCCGTCTCACATTACGGAACGATGGCGCCGGGCCGCCCACCAGCCACCAGGAAAGGACGATGACTGAACACGCTTCGAACCGGCCGTCCGGCCGCATGACCGGTGGCCGCGCGATGGCCGAGATGCTGCGTCTGGCGGAGGCCGGGCCTATGTTCGGCATGGGCGGCTTCCAGCTGCTGCCGTTCTATGAGGGCATGCGCGCACTCAACCTGCGGCACTACCTGATCAATGACGAGCGCTGCGGCGCGTTCGCGGCGGACGCCTATGCGCGCGTCAGCGGCCGCCCCGGCATCTGCGACGGCACGCTTGGGCCGGGCGCGACGAACCTCGTCACGCCCCTTGTCGAATCGCTCAACGCCGGTGTACCCGTCGTCGCCATCGCCGGCGACACGCATCGCGCGCATTCCTGGAAGAACATGACCCAGGAATGCCGCCAGATCGACATCCTGCGCCCGGCCGTGAAGGACGTGCTGAGGGTGGAGCAGGTGCAGCGCGTGCCAGAGTTTATGCGCCGCGCCTTCGCGGTCGCGACGTCGGGCCGCGCCGGCCCCGTGCTGCTCGACGTGCCGGAAGATGTTGCGCATGCGGAGCACGATTTCGCGGCGGACGATTTCCACATCGATCCCGATACGCTTGCAGCACCGGCGCGCCGCACGCGCCCTTCGCACTCTGATTTGCAGCGCGCTGCCTCCCTGCTCGGCAAGGCCAAGCGGCCGATCATCCTGATCGGCGGCGGCGTCCACCTGTCCGGCGCGTGCGCCGCGCTCGCCAAATTTGCCGAGAGCCAGACAATCCCAGTCGCGCACACAATGAGCGGAAAGGGCGGCATCGCCTGCACGCATCCGCTTTCGGCGGGCCTGTTCGGCCGCTATTCGCGCATCGCCAACGAGCTGATCGCGCAATCCGACTGCATCCTGGTCGTCGGCTGCAAGCTGGGAGAGATCGCGACCAAGCGCTTCGCGTTGATCCCGCCGAACGTGCCGCTCATTCATCTCGACATCCTGGCGGAGGAGATCGGCCGCACCACCCCTGCCGACGTCGCGCTGTGGGGCGACGCGCGCGACGGCCTCATCGATCTCGAGGCGGCGCTGGCGGATGGCGCCGCCGCGCGGCGCAAGGTGCGCGCCGACTACGTCAAGGAACTCGGCGCGCGCATGGCGAAATGGCGCCTCGACGCAACGCCACGCTACACCTCGGCCGAGCGGCCGATCAACATGGGACGGCTGATCGGCGAGCTGCAGAAGCTGATGCCTGACGACGGCATCCTTGTCGCCGATGGCGGCTTCGCCGCGCACTGGACCGGCCTGCTCTATGATACCAAGAGCGCCGGCCGCACCTACATCGCCGATCGCGGCCTCGCCTCGATCGGCTACGGTCTGCCGGGCGCGCTTGGGGCGCAGCTCGCCGCGCCGGACGTGCCCGTGGTCGCCATCACCGGCGACGGCGGCTGCAACATGGTCATCGGGGAACTAGAGACGGCGCGCCGCACCGGCGCCAATTTCGTGCTGGTGGTCGTCAACAACGCGGCGTCCGGCTACGTCAAGGCGCTGCAGCATGCGATGTACAAGAGCTACCAATCGAGCGATTTGGTGGAGATGGACTACGCGGCGATCGCGCGCGCCATGGGCTGCCGCGGCATCCGCGTCGAGAACCCGGACGATCTCGCCCCGGCGTTCCGCACGGGCCTGACCGAGCGCGACAAGCCCACCGTGATCGACGTGGTGGTGACGCGCGATCCGGCGCAGATGCTGCCGGCGGCCGACAGCCGAACCTTGGTGGTGAAAGCGGGCGACCGGCCGGTGTAACATCGGCGGCATGTCGGAACGCGATGCCGTCCTGTTCGCCAACGAGGCCTTTTACCGCGCCTTCGCCGACCGCGACATCGCGGCGATGGAGGCGCTATGGAGCCGCGAAGCGCCGGTCGCCTGCATCCATCCGGGCTGGAGCGCCCTGGTCACCCGGCGCGACGTGATCGAGAGCTGGCGGCGCATTCTCATGAACGAGAATGCGCCCAAGATCGCCTGCCGTGACGCCACGGCCTTCGTGCACGGCGAATGCGCCTTCGTCGTCTGCTACGAGGAGATCGGCGGCAATTTCCTGGTGGCGACCAATGTGTTCCGCCGCGAGGGCCGGCAGTGGAAGCTCGTACACCATCAAGCAGGGCCTACCGCCTACGCGCCCAGTGAGGGCGAGGAAGAGGAAGAAGAGCCGGCGCCGCGGATCAATTAGCCGCGCGTCACTGCATGGACGACCAGCGCCGCCCAACCGGCGAGGAAGAGCAGCCCGCCCGTGGGCACGGTGGGCCCGAGCGAACGCAGGCCGGCAAGGCCCATCAGATAGAGCCCGCCGCTGAACAACAGCAGGCCACCGAGGAAGCACCACCCGGCGATCCGCAGCGGCAACGGCTCGCGACCGCCCTCGATCGCAAACAGGCAGGCAACACCGAAGAGCGCCAGCGCGTGGAACAAATGGTAGCGCAGGCCGGTCTCGATCCAGCCCAGCCGCTCCGGCGTCAACGCATTGCGCAGCGCGTGCGAGCCGATCGCGCCGAGTGCCACGGCAATGAAGCCGTTGAGTCCTGCGAGAGCGAGCCAGAGCCGCATGGCATGATCCTGTTTGATGATCCTGCGTCAGCGGCTACGATAACCGCAGGGTTGCAGAGGCGCCACCGCGCCTCCGTTGCCGGGGGCTGCCGGGGTCGCAAGGAGAAGCCGGGATGGAACTGGGATTACAAGGGAAAGTGGCGCTGGTCACCGGCGCCAGCCGAGGCATCGGCCGCGCCACCGCGTTGGAGTTGGCGCGCGAAGGCTGCGACATCGTGGCCGCGGCGCGCACCGCGGAACAGCTCTCCGACCTGGCCGACGAAATCCGGCGCAAGTACAACCGGCGCGTCACGACCGATGCGGCCGACCTGCGCGACCACGAGAACGTGCGGCGCCTTGTCGACGCCGCCGCCAACGAGTTCGGCCGCATCGACATCGTGGTGAACAACGCTGGCGCCACCAAGCGCGGCGACTTCTTCGCGCTCGCGGACGCCGATTTCCTCGACGGCTTCGCGCTGAAGTTTCACGGCTATGTGCGCGTGACTCGCGCCGCTTGGCCGCATCTCAAGAAAACGAACGGCGCCATCGTCAACATCATCGGCGCCGGCGGCCGCACCGCCTCGGCCGATTTCACCATCGGCGGCTCGGTCAATGCAGCACTCTACAACTTCACCAAGGCGACGGCGCAGATCGGCATCCGCGACGGCGTGCGAGTCAACGCGATCAACCCGGGCCCAGTCGAGACCGACCGGCTCAAGGGGCGCATCAACACGGTCGCGAAGGAGCAGGGCGTGGACGAGGCGGAGGCGCGCAAGCGTTATCTCGCCGAGCTCGGCCTCGCGCGCTTCGGCAAGCCGGAGGAGATCGGCCAGCTCGTCTGCTTTCTCGCCAGCCCGCTTGCGGTCAACATCCACGGCGCGCTGGTCGACTGCGACGGTGGCAGCACGCGCAGCATCTAGCCTTTTAGCGCTTGCCGAACCGGTCGATGACCGCCCGCGTGATGGCACCCGTGCCGTCGCGGCCGCCGATGTCGTAAGACCGCACGGCACCTGAACCGAACGCCGAATCGACCGCGCCCTCGACCTCATCCGCGGCCGCGACGCAGCTATCGCTGCGGTGCCGCTCGCCGAGCCAGCGTAGCATCATCGCCAGCGACAGGATCATCGCGGTCGGGTTGGCGATGCCCCTTCCGGCGATATCCGGCGCCGAGCCGTGGCTCGGCTGGAACAGGCCGTGCGCGTCGCCGATGTCGGCCGATGGCGCGAATCCCATGCCGCCGATCAGCCCGGCGCCGAGATCCGACAGGATGTCGCCGAAGAGATTCTCCGTCGGCAGCACGTCTAAATCCCACGGCCGCCGCACGAGGTCGAGCGCCATGGCGTCGATGTAGTGGTGGCGCGCCTCGACCTGCGGGAACTCCGCGGCGACGTCATAGAACACCTTGCGCATGAAGGCGAAGGCGCGGAATACGTTGGCCTTGTCGACCAGCGTCACCAGCCCCTTGCGGCCGCGCCGGGCCGCACGCTGCGCCGCCAGCGTGAACGCGAAGCGCGAGAGTTGCTCGGTCACGCGCCGCGTGATCACCATCGTCTCGCGCGCTTCGTCGGCGGTGACCACGCCCTTGCCGCGAGAGGCGAACATGCCTTCGGTCGATTCGCGCAGGATGACGAGGTCGATCTCCGCGGCCCGCGGCGAGGAGAGGGCGGTCGGCACGCCGGGGATTGCGCGGATCGGCCGCACGCCGGCATACAGCTCCATCCGGAAGCGCAGGTCGAGCTGCGGCGCGATCTCGGTGCCGTCGGGATAGCGCACGTCGGGCCAGCCCATCGCGCCGAACAGCACCGCGTCGGCCGCCTTGGCCTCCGCGAATCCCTCCTCGGAAAGCGCGGTTCCGGTCTCCTGGTAGTGTAGCGCGCCGCCCGGGATTTTCGTGCAGCGGAAGCCGAGACCGTGGCGCTTCTCGACCGCCTCGAGCACGGCGAGAGCCGCATCCATCACCTCGACGCCAATGCCGTCGCCGGGCATCACCGCAATGCGGAGGGTGTTGTCGTTCATCGAGAGCTTTTTAAAAATTGGCAGAGTTGCGCGTTTCCTGTTGCCGGCACACTAGCGCAGCGGCACAGTCGGGTGGAAGCGCGGGGGGACGATGCTGAGCTTCCTGTTCGGCGGCGGCTGGTGGACGCTTTGGTATCTATTCATGTGGTTTTGGCTGCTGCCGGCCGCCTTCGTCTTCCACTATTTCACCTACTTCGTGCCCGGCGCAGGCCCCCAGGGCGGCGAGGCGATCTTCGCCCTGATGATGTTCATCTGGATCGCTTTCCTGTTCATCTTTCTGGTCAACGCGGTCTTGTTCGGGTTCGGCGAGCCGCATTCCTTCGCCTATCGCTGGCTGCGCATGCCGGCGCTGGGGTTCCTGGCCTGGGCGGTGATGCTCGCTTTGGTTCTGGTCGGCGCCGATTTCGTCGGCAAGATCGGCGGCGAGGCCTACGAGCGCCAGATCGCCAATGTCTTCATGTTCGCCGTCTACGTCGCGGCGGTGCTGGTCAATTGCTGGCTGCTGTGGGGCTTCCGCCGCGCGTGAGAGGACACGCGGCGGAAGGAGTCCGCCTCAGCTCCCCTGCCGCGAATGCACGTTCTCGAAGAACAGGTCCTGCCACTTGGCCGGCTTCACCTTGATGGTGCCGACCTTGTTCATGAACTCGACCATCTTGAGATTGCCCATCGGCAGGGTTGTGAACTCGATGTCCGGGTCATTCATCATCTTCATGATCTCTTCGACCGGCGCCTTGTCCTTGGTGATGCGCAGATAAGCCTCGGCCGCGGCGCGCTTGTCCTTGTTGATGGTTGCGGTCGCCTCCTCGAGGGCGGCGAGGAACGCCGCGTAGGTCTTGGGATTGGACGTCCGGAACTTGTTGGTCGCGGCGACCACGTTGAACGACATCTTGCCTCCGATCACGTCATAGGATTTCAGCACCGGCTTCAGACCGCGGTCCATCTCGCGATAGGAGAAGGGCGGCGAAGCGAAATGCGCGGTGATCTCGCTCTGGCCTGAGGTGAGCGCCGCGAAAGCATCGGGATGGGCCATGGAGACCGTCAGCGGGTCGAGCTTGGCGTAATTGGCCTCGCCGAACACCTTGGCCGCCTCCATCTGCAGGTAGATGGCCTGGATCGCCACCTTCACGGCCGGCACGGCGATCCGGTCCTTCTCGGTGAAGTCCTTGATCGACTTGATCTCGGGATTGCGCGTGATGAGGTGGAGCGGCAGCGCGTTGAGGCCCGAGGCGCCGCGCACGTCGATATTGCCGCGCGTCTTGGCCCAGATCGTCGCCAGGCCGGGCGTGCCGACGCACACGAAATCGACGGTGCCGGCGATCAGCGAATCGTTCATCACATCGCTGGAACGGAAGGTCGACCATTCGACGGTGATGTCGCCCAGGCCGGCCCCCTTGGCGTGCTTCTCGACCAGCTTGCCATCCTCCATCATCAGGAACTGGAGGTAGCCGAGCCCGTACTGCTTGGCGATGGACAGCTTGGTGGTCTCGGCCTGCGCCGACGCGGCGGCGAACACCAAGGCGCTCAGACCGAAAAAAGCATGACGTGACAGCATCGGTTTCCTCCGTCCCTTGTTGGCCAGGCAGTCTACGGGCACAGGCGGGAAGGGGAAAGCCCGGGTCGAGCCGCGTCCGTCAAGCTGCCGCATCCGTGCCTGGAACAATAAAGCCATCTTGCGGCGCGCCGCGGTTGGCACTACTTTCCGCCCGCCCATCACCGGCATGCCGCAGTAGCTCAGGGGTAGAGCAGCGCA
>DATAAP010000471.1:0-6711 GCA_036260035.1 Alphaproteobacteria bacterium
GGCACCTGGGATCGCGGGGAAGCCGGTCTGGTCGGGCGGCACCAGCGTGCCGGCCTTGATGGTCGGGACCATGCTGTTAGGCGGCGCCGTGCCGGACACGACCCACATATCGAGCGCGACGATGAGCGCGCGCAAGACCGGCGCGGGGCTGTGCGGATTGCGCGGGTTGGCGCAAGGCCCCGGCGCGGTGGTCAGGCCGGCCCTGCCGCCGTGCTGCGTGCCGGCCACCATGAACACGCGCGCGTTCTTGTTGAGCACCACGTCGCGCCGGCCGAGCGGATCGGTGTGCAGCAGCGACGCGCCCTTCTGCCAGTACTCCGTCGACGTGTTGACCTCGATCAGCAGCGGATCGAAGCCGTCGCCGCGCAGCAGCGACCCGGCCTTACCGGTCACCGCGTCTTTCAACATTGCCGCGGCGAAGGGAAATTCGTTCTCCGGATACGTGTGGTCCTCATGCTGCGTGTTGGTGCGGAAGGGCTGGCCGAACTCGGCGTTGTGGAAGACGCGGCCGATGCCTGAGATGTGCGCGAGCACGCCGTCGAAGACCTTGCGCCGCGCTTCATCCTGGTTGAAACCCTGGCTGATATGGTCGCGCAGATAGCGGCCGCTTTGCGAGATGCCGACGCCGAGCACGTGCCGGATGGGTGCGCCGACCGGATTGGCGCTGCCAGCGTCATCGTGCGCCGCATAACGCAGGAACGAAACGACGTCGCGCGTCGCGGCATAGCCGATACCGAGCACCTTCGGGTCCTTGGCCGGATAAGTGAACTCATACAGCGCGCCCGGCTCGGGCTTGGTGCCGTCGGGAAGCAGCTTGATGGTGCGCGCGTCGGCATAGGCCCAGCCTGACGCCGGAATGTCGACCTTTGCGTAGGCTTCCTTGCGCCGGACCGTGAGCTTCGCCTGCGACTGCTCAAGCGATGCCGCGGCGTAACTGAGGCGGAACGCATCGACTTGCGGTCCGCGCGTACCGGAGACCAGCTCGTCGCGGATGATGCGCACGATCGGTTGCCCGTTGTTGGTTGCGACCGGCACGGTCATCGCCATGCCGCTGCCCGCGCGCGGCGCGTCGGGATCCCAGCCGCTCCACACGATCGTGTAGCCGAGGCGCAGGAAGAGTCCGTTTCCCGCATGCTCCGCCGTGCGCGGATCGTTGATCGCGCCGGCGGCCACAGGCGGCGCATCCATCAGCCAGACGCTCAGGAATTTGCGGCCGCGATTATTGACCTCGTACAGCATCCGGCCATTGCCCTTCGCCGGATCGGCGGGACGCAGAATGAAGATGTCGGTCTCGTACTCGACCATGCCGCGGGCATTCCGCGGCGCCTTGTCGAGATTGATGATACCTTTGTTGACCGGAAGATTTGGATCGAGCTCGCCGCGCGCTTTGCCGGTGATGCGCACGTATTCGCCCGCGGCGCCGAACGACGTGCGAGCGGCGAATGGTTCGCTCTTCTCGATTTCGAGCGCGACGATCCGCGCCTGCACCGCTGCCGAAAAAGTGAGCACGCATGCTGCGGCGGCAGCGAAGAGGAATCGTTTCATCGCCAGTCCTCCCAGAAGCTTATTTGCTTTGCCTGCAATCTAACCGTAAGTCGGGCATTTGACGAAATCGTGAAATCGTGAGGTGTCGATCCCATACTTGTCACTGGTGAGCGGAATCGCGCGCGCTTAACTTTAGGCTGTCTCGCAAGGCTTCATGTGGAGGGTTTAATGGAGCCGACCGATCTCACCACGATCCAGGCTGCCGAGGCCGCAGTCGCGGCCTATCGCGCGGCACGGCGGTCGAGAGCGAGCCGGAACGTCGCCGACGACGTCGCCCTCGCCCGCTTCCGCGCCTATTTTCCGCTGGCCACCGAGAGCGACTGGCACGGCGCCATGCGCGAGCACCTGTCACACAAGCGCGCGGCGCAGCGGCGGGCAATCAAGAGAACGAGGCTCGCGCTGGCGCTCTCCGTCTCGAACTAGCGCGGCGGCTTCGCAGCGCAGCACTGGCGACAGGCGGCAGCACCGTGCTTAGCCGCCACGGCGCGAACGAACTGCCGTTGCATGCGGGGCGTTCAGAAGATCACCAACCCAGGAGGTGATCATGACGGACGAGCGCAAGGTCGCGAAAAAGACCGAGGACGAGTTCAAGAAGAAGGCCGGCAAGGAGACGTTCAAGGAGTCCGCGGTCGATGCGTCGCTGGACCGCATGGCCGGCTCCAGCCAAGACATCACCGACAGAGGCACGGTCCGGGAGAAGCTTCGCCGCGCCGCCCGAGACCTCGATAAGCGTTAATGGTGCCGCTGATGCCGAAGGCCAAGAGGCGGGCGATCCAGTTTTTCCTCGTTCGCCTTGCCCTCGCCCTTCCGTTCAGCCGCCTGCTCGGGCCGAGGCTTCTTTGCCTGGCGCTGCGGGCACGGCCGCGACTCCGCTGAGCTCGTCGCGCAAGGATCATTGCGCAGCGGCCGCGTATTTTCTACTCGCTTACCGCTGTGCATTCGGCTATAGCGTGTGTATTGTATACACACTGGGCTGAGGGGCTGATGCGTACGGGCTACAGCAGCGAACGCGTCATCGAGCTGCTGGAGGCTGATGGGTGGTATGTGGTGGCGCAGGAGGGCGCGCACATGCATTTCAGGCACCCGCGCAAGCCGGGGCGCGTCACGGTTCAGCATCCGCTGAAGGATGTCCCCGCCGCGACGCGCCGCAGCATCGCGGATCAGGCCGGCATCAAGATCGATTGAGGCGCGAGGACGGCGCATGACGACACGCTTCTATCCTGCGGTGATCGAACCCGCCTCACCCGGCGGCTTCGGCGTCTACTTTCCCGACGTGCCAGGCTGCACGAGCGGTGGGGCGACGTTTCACGAAACGGCCGAGAATGCGGCGCGGGCTCTGGCACTGCACCTTGCCGGCATCGTCGAGGACGGGGCACAGGTGCCGGAGCCCGGCCGCGCCGATGTCGAACGGCTGCCGCCGCGCTGTCGCCTCATCTACGTGCAGGCTGATGTGCCCGGACGCAACGTGCGCATCAACATCACCATCGATGAAGGCACGCTGGCGCTCGCCGATCGCCTGGCCCTTAACCGCGGCACCACGCGCTCCGGGCTGCTCGCCGAGCTGGTGCGTCAGGCAACCGCCGCCCCGCTGCCGGTCGTGCAGACCCGCGGCGGAAGCCAGGATCCCGTGCAGCAGCTGCTCTCGCTCGCGCTGATGCCCGCCGGCCTCGGCCATATCGACCAGGTAAGCGACTGGCTGCTCGCCGCGGCGCGCGACGACCATGACCGTTTCGTTCGTCGCGCCGAGGACGCGCGGGTCAAGCTCGAGATGGCGGCCGAGAATGTGCAGACCACATTGCAGATCCTCGACGTCGCGCTTGGCGTCACGAGGAAGGGTTATCTGATCGGCGCCCACGAGAAGGCGGACTGACGGACCATCACGTCCATCGATCGGGGCGGAGCAGTGACGACAGCCGTCAACAGGTTCGCCCGCCGTCTCAGCGCGCCCGCCGTCCTCGCGACCGGCATCGGCTTCATGTTGATGGTTCTCGTCGTCAGCGTCGGCGCCTTTGTCTGGCACGACCGCGAGGACGCATTGCGCGACGCCGCGCGCCGCACCGGACAGGCGGCCCGCACGCTCGAAGAGCATACTGCCCTATCGCTCCGTGCGGTTGAGAATCTGCTCGATCACGTCGCCGAGCGCATCCGCGCTGGCGCGGACCGGCGCGAGCTCGACGCTTTGTCGCGCTCGCTGCTGCAGGTCGGCTCTATCTGGTACGTCGATATGAGGGGCGATCTGATCTACACCTCATACGGCGAAGGAATTACCGGCAACTACGCGGACCGCGACTACTTCAGATACAGTGCCGCGCATGACGGCCCGCATGTCGGGCCATTAATCCGTGGCCGTGCCGAGGTAGGAACGTTCTTCACGCTGAGCAAGCGCGTTAGCGTGGATGGCACCCCTGTGGGCGTCGTACTTGCCGGGATCGAAATTGGGTACTGGTCCAAGTTCCACGAAAGCCTCGGGCTGAATCCCGACTCCGTGATTGCCGTCTTCCGCAACGATGGCCGCTTCATCGCGCGCCATCCGCCGCATGAGCGCATGTTCGAGACGAATGTATCGCAGACTCCTTTCTTCCTGCAGGCCCGACCGACAGAGCGGGCCGGCGTTTTCTATGATGCGACCTCCTCGACCGACGGCATCACGCGGGTTGTGGCGCACCGGCCCGTCGCGGAATATGGACTTTTCGTTATCGCCAGCGAGTCGCGGGCGACCGTCCTCGCCGACTGGCGGCGTCGCGCGATCTGGGCAAGCGCCCTCGCGGGCACCGTCGCGCTCATCATCCTCGGGCTCGGCCTGCTCGCCTGGCGGCTTGCCCGGCTGGAAAGCGACGCGCGCCGCTCGCTTGCGGAAAAAGCGCGCGACCTTGCGCACGCCCTCGATAATGCGCAATTGTTGCACCGCGAGCTGCAGCACCGCACGAAGAACAATCTGCAGCTTGTCATGTCCCTGTTGCGCGTCGGCATGAGCGCGCAAGACCCGACCGAGGCGATGCGCGCGGCGATCGGCAGGGTCGGTGCAATCAGCCGGGCCTACGCCGACCTGCCCGGCGACGTTGCAGCCGATCGTGCCACCTGCCGCAATGTGATCGCCGAAACCGTGCGCGCGCTGACAAGCGGCATGCGCGAAGTCCAACTCGATATAGACGTCGCGGACTGCACCGTTCCCGTTGAAAAGGCAGCACCGCTTGCGCTGATCGTCAACGAGGTCACGACGAACGCACTGAAATACGGCGTCAGCGAAGACGGCTTTCGCCATATCGCGGTCCGTGCGAAGCACGAGGGTTCAGTCCTGCATGTGGAGATTCGCGACCGCGGCCCGGGCCTCCCCGACGCCGGCCTGCAGCGCCGATCAACCGGCTTGCAGATCGTCGAAGCGCTGGCACGGCAAATCGATGCGCGTTTCCAGCTGGCCAATGATGGCGGGGCCGTCTTCAAGCTGCAGGTCGGCCCCTCGCCCGGGCGCGGATCCGCGCCCTGAGCTGGGCCGTCCGGAACCGGAACGCTGGCTATGGCCAATCGTTAGTTCTTCAGCAACACGAGGAGAGCATCGATGAGCAAGGCCCCGCCCGTACCGCCCGCAGGCCGGACCGACAAGGGACCCGGTTCGTCACCAGCCGAGAAAACCGGCGATCTTGCCTCCAATCAGCATCATCCCGAAAAGCGGAATCTCGCCGAGCAGGGACGCCAGGGCAATATCCGCCAGAACACCCATAACCAAGGCTACCAGCAGGACCGCTGAACCATGCCGAAGCGGCACGACAAGACCGACGAATCCGACATCGCGCATGGCGGACCCGGCAGCGAGCACAATTCGCGAAGCCCTCGCCAGTACAGGCGCGACCATCCCCTGCCGGACGAGCCGACCAATCCGACGCGCAGCCGCGTCTCTGGCGGCGGCGGTGAACGCGACAAGCACCACAGCCACGATCCTCGCGTGAAATCCTGATGCGACGAGCGTGGCAAGCGGCGCACGCCGCTTGCCATGCGTCGCTCGTTGTCAGTCGGCCTGCGAGGCCGCGGGCGACATGAAGCGGTCGTGGTTGGGCCAGAGCGTACGGATCTCGATCGGCAGGCTCGATACGACCTCGCGGACTTCGCCGGGATCGCAGTGATGCCCGATCGCGCCGAAGACGGCGCGGACCGCGTCATCGGCGCCGATGGGCCGGATGTTCTGCAGGTTCGCGTTCACGCGTCCGAGAAACTCGTCGCGCGAGCGGATCTTGTCCGGCTTGCCCGCCGGCCGATAGCTCTCGTAGTAAATGCCACGCACCAGCATCGGCAGCTGGGCGCTGAGATGGGCGGCCTCGTCGACCGTCAGGCGATCGCGCAGGGCGTGCAGGACTGCGCGCAATGCGTGGTAGGAGCGCTGCCGGTCAGGTCCAAGCTCCGCTTCGATGTCCTTCAGCCAGAGATTCGTCTTTTGTAGTGTGTCGTCAAACACCTCGAGTCCGGTGCTCGTCATGGCGATGTCTCCATGTCGATCTCGGGGGAATCAGATAGTCTAATTGAGCGGCGGCGATGCCGTTCCATCGCCGGTGCTTCTCGTCGCTCAGCGCGACGGTTGCGCGGCGTCCTGGTACTCGCGGAGGAAGCGGCGATCGATCCAGTCCTTCAGGCGGAAGGCGGCGCGGCCACGCCAATAGAGCCGTCCGCGTGCCGCCAAGCCGGTGCCATCGCCCAGGTTGACGATCCAGAGATACCGGCGCTGCGGATGGAAGCGCTGCGGCTCGCCGTGGCCGAGTGCCGCGAGCAGGTTGGCGAACAGCACTGGCGCTTCGCGGATCGCATAGACGCCGATCCTCGGCAGGGCGCGACCGTCGAATGCGATGCAGTCGCCGCCGCCATGGACGCGCGGATCTGCCGGAGACCGCAGGTGAGCGTCGACAATCATCGCGCCCTGCGCATCGACCGGCAGGTCGAAGCGCCGGATGACGGGCGCGGGATTCAGACCCGAGGCATTGACGAAGAAGTCGAATGGCTCCGGAGGTCCCTTGGCCATGATCGCCTGGCCGGACTCGACCCTCTCGACGCGCGCATTGCGGCGAAAGCCGATGCCGCGCCGCGTCAGCGCCGCCTCGACCTTTTGCGCAGCACCGCGCGGCAGCTGCGCGAGGATTTCGTCGCCGGCGGCGAGCAGCATGATTTCCGCGCGCCCCGCCC
>DATAAP010000472.1:0-1834 GCA_036260035.1 Alphaproteobacteria bacterium
CGACCGCATGGGCGATCTCGCCCTTCTCGGCCCTGAGCCGTCGCCCGCCGGCGAGGGACGCCCGATCAGCATCGGCTGGATGAATGGTCGCGCCCGCGCTTATGCGCTGCACGACGCCGACATGGGCGCGCTGTCGGTCGCCTTCAACGACCGCTGTGACATGGTCGTCGCGACCGCCGTCCTGCCGCGCGAGCGGTCCGCCGCGATAGAGCCGCACATCCTCGCTTTTCTCAATAGCGAGGCGATGCTGAATTGGACGAAGCTGGCGCTTGGTATCTGACCGACGCGTGTGCAAGGGCCTATTCACGCGATGCGAGGCATGGATCGAGCACGATCTGCCTTTCGCCCCTTCTGCTGTAGCCGCCGCCAAACAGCACGAAGTCTCCGGGTTCCAGGCTGCCTCGGCTGTAGGTCACGCAGATCACTTGGATGCCGGGCGGCTCGCACATCACGAGATAGGCGAGCACCGAGTCGGACTCGACCGCCGTAAGCCTGTCTTTGATGCCGAGGCTTATCCTGTCCGTCGTTTCCGGCGCGCGATCCGCCCAGTAAGCGATGGTCTCGCAAGTCGCAGGTTCCTCGGGATACTGCTCGCCCAAGGCAAAGGGGCCTTTCGGATCGCAGCACTCTTCCGCGCGCAGCTGCGGCGCAGCGGAGATGAGGAAGGCTATAGCCATTAGTGACAGGAGACGCATGTCCGGTGTTCGACACCCGCCGACGATGATGAATTCCTGCGGATCACCGGCCCGTCCGCTCGTTTGGTGCGACGGCGAGGCGTGCGACCTATCGCCCCGACAGCCCGATCCGTCCCAGCGCGGGCAGCTTAATGGCGACGTCGTCGAAATCGACGCCGAAGCTGAGGCCGAGCAGGTTGACCTCGACTCCCTCGTTCAGTGCGAGCGTCACGCCGGCGACGCCGAGCACCGAGAACTGATAGCCGCTGCCGCTCGGGGCCGCCGCGAACACGGCGCCGTCGGGCAGGTAATCCTTGCCGATCGCGTGATTGGGCAGCTCGAGCCCGAGCTCCGGCACTGCGCGGCCGATATGTGCGATGAAGGTGTTGCTGTTGGGCCCCGGCCAGGTGCGATAGAGGTCCTTGTATGGGTACGTATCGATCGCTTCGCGGATTTTCGGGATCAGCGCCTCGGCCTCGGGCCCACGGCGGTCGAGCAGCACGGTCGGGTAGTTGCCGAACCAGTAATTGTCCGGCCCCATGCGGTCGACGCGGATCGCCGGCACGCCGCGCTGCACGCCCCAGCCAATGACCTCGTATCGCGTATAGGCCGGCGCACCCGCGGGCTTCATCGAGATCCAGGTGTGCACGGCGAAAATGCCGCGCCACGCAAAGGCGCGTGCCGCGTAGACCTGGATCACGGCTTCTTGTGTCTGCGCCGGATCGGGGGCGAGGCCGGTGGGATCGCGTCGCGCCGTCGTCCACGCCGCGACCGGCTCGCGCTCGGTGACAGCGAAGCTGATCCCGACGGGCGCCAGGAACAGCAGCACGAAGGCGATCAGTAGGCGCTTGATCATGCGAGCAGCTTCAGCGCCTGCTGCTGCGCCCGGGCATCGCCGTAGGCGATGACACGGTCGCTGGAGGAAAGGTCCAGCGGCCTGCCGTGCCAATCGGAAATGCCGCCGCCAGCACCCTCGAAGATCGGCACCAAGGCGAGATAGTCGTAGACCTTGAGCCCGGCCTCGATGACGAGGTCGGCAAAGCCGGCCGCGACGAGGCCGTAGGAGAAGCAGTCGCCGCCATAGACGGGAGTGCGCACCGCCTTGCGCACGCGCTCGAAGCGCGCAAAGGCGTCGTTATCGAACATCAGCGGCGAGGTGC
>DATAAP010000473.1:0-2072 GCA_036260035.1 Alphaproteobacteria bacterium
TCAATGCCATCGTCGAGCAGGTCAAGGGCGCCGACATGGGCGCGCAGCTCATAGCGCTGGTCGCACCTGATCCGAAGGCGGAGACCCCGCAGATCGCTACCGCCGCGCCCGCCGAGGAGCGCCAGACAGCGGTGTCGCAGGAAGACAGTAACGCCGCTGCCCTCATGCAGCTTGCGGCCGATCTTCGCCCGAGCACGCCGAGCAGCGACGCGGCCAAGACGCCTGTCCCGCCAGCGGCTGCGCCGCTTCTGCCCGGTCAGGCGCGGACGCTGGCGTTCTATCAGGCCAATGCCGGTCAGCGCATCCCGGCCGTGGATGGCGGGCGCGGCAGCGCTTCAACGAAATACGCCTTGCCCGTAGCGACGCAGAGCGCGTTCGCTTCCAAGGCGCTGCCGATCGCAGCCGCAGATGAGAAGCCCGCGGAACCCGCCATCGCGCGGGAAGGCGCGCCGGAGGCTTGGTTCGCGTCGGCCATGCTGCGTGGGCTCGATCGTTACCGCGCGTCGCAGCAGCTCAACAAGGCGCCATCGCAGCTCGATCTCTCCCAATAAGAGATCGCGTGTAGACTGGCGCGATGGACATTTCCGTCATCGGCGGGCCGCCCGGCCGCGGCACGCTGCTCTGGCAGGGCCGGTCGTATTCTTGCACGCTCGGCCGCAGCGGCGTTCGCGCCGACAAGCGCGAGGGCGATGGCGCAAGCCCGAGCGGCTGCTTCGCCGTGCGCGCAGTCTTCTACCGCGCCGACCGGCTGACGCTGCCGCGCACGCGCGTGCCATTGGCCGCGATTGCGCGCGACGACGGCTGGTGCGATGCGCCGGACGATCCCCAATATAACCGCAAGGTGCGCCTGCCCTACCCTGCCAGTGCCGAGAATCTCTGGCGCGATGACGCGCTCTACGACATCGTCGTGGTGCTCGGGCACAATGACGACCCGGTGATTCCCGGAGCTGGCAGCGCCATTTTCCTGCACCTCATGCGAGACGACGGCGGTCCGACCGAGGGCTGCGTCGGGGTCCATCGCGCGCTTGCGCTCGATCTCGTGGCCGCGCTCGGGCCGGAAGACCGGATCTGCATCAGCGCGGGCTGACAAAGTCCCGTCCGGGTGCCTCGGCAGCGCTGCACAGGCGAAAATATTGCGTCGCGATTGCCGCATAGAGAATCGCCAGCCAGATGACCCGGCTCTGATTGCGGCCCTCCACCTGCGTCAGGCCGCCGGTGAGCAGCGCGTTGGCGAGCAAGGCGGCGGCGATAATCGCGAACAGCATCGTCATCACGCGGTCGCCGCGTCGCGCGAATTCCAGGAACAGGAACGTCGAGAGCGTCGCACCGACGATCGCGCCGAAGCCGTGCCACATGCTGACCGCATCGACCGAAAGACGCGCGGTGCCCTGGCGCCCGCCGAGATACAGCGGATACTCCGCCGGGAAGTGATCACGGATGTAGCGGCCGACCCATTGCTCAGCCGGCCGCCGCAACATGAGCCAGTCGATGTCGACAACGAAGAGCTGCCGCAATGTGTGCTCGGCAACCTTGCCGGCCTGCCAGGCCGGATAGGTGCGGAGCACGCCTGCGACGATGGAACGCGCCTCATCGCGCCAGCTCTGCCCGTCCTCGCCTCGCGGCGCTAGCCGCAACGGGTCGGCTGAGAAGTTCTCCGGCTCGCGCCGCAGCTCTGCGATCCGGTCGCAAAGCTGGAAACGACGCTCCGGGCAGTGCGCAGCGAGATACGCCTGCGCGGTGCCGTCGCGGATCATGCCGGCGAGCATTGAAAACGGCGCCGTCGGCGCGATGACAGGCCCCCGTCCCGCCGTGGCGTTCACGGCGACATGGCCCAGCGCTGCAATCGCGATGGGTGTAACCAGCAATGCAAGCGCCGGAAGTCGGAGGTGCAGTCGGCGGCGAAAGATCAAGCCTCCGATCACGATTATGGCAGCGAGCCCAATGCCAAGAACCAGCTGCACGGCATCTGATGCCGCTGCAATCGCCGTCAAGGCCGCGATGTATCCGCGCTCCGCCGGCCCCAGCCGTTCCGGCGCCGCGCCGAGGAGGAAAAGCCCGAGCACCAGAATCCC
>DATAAP010000474.1:0-8155 GCA_036260035.1 Alphaproteobacteria bacterium
GCAATGATCGAGTCCGCTGCCGCACCGCTCGACATCGCCCTTCCCGACCTCGCTGCGACTGCGGGCCTTGCCAAGGCCCTCGCGGCGCGCGCCACGCTGGGCGACGTAGTAGCACTTCACGGCGACCTTGGACTCGGCAAGACCACCTTTGCCCGCGCCTTCATCCAGGCGCGGCCCGGCGGCGACGCCGTTGCCGAGGTGCCGAGCCCGACCTTCACCCTGGTCCAAGTCTACGAGCTGCCGGATGTGGCCGTGTGGCATTTCGATCTCTACCGGCTGACCAATCCGGAAGACGCGTGGGAGCTTGGCATCGAGGAAGCTTTCGCGACGGGCATCACCCTCATCGAATGGCCGGACCGCCTCGGCGGCCTGCTGCCCGAAGAAAGACTCGATGTCGAGCTACAGGCCGGCGCCGACCCGAATGCGCGCCGCGCGCGCCTGCGCGGCGGCGCAGGCTGGGCGAAGCGACTCGAAGGATTATCTACTGATGCCTGACGCCGCACCTGAACGCGAACGCGCGATGACCGCCTTCCTCGACCGCGCCGGCTGGAAGGCGACGCCGCGCCTGCTCGCCGGCGATGCGTCCTTCCGCAAGTACTACCGCGTCGATTTCAACGGGAAGCGCGCTGTGCTGATGGACGCCCCGCCGCCGATGGAGAACGTGCGGCCGTTCCTGACCATTGGGCGGCATCTGCTCAAGCTCGGCCTCAGCGCGCCGCGCATCCTCGCCGAGGATGCCGAGCAGGGCTTGCTGCTGCTCGAGGACCTGGGCGACGACACCTATGCGCGCAAGCTCGCAGCTGGCGCGGACGAGACCGCGCTCTATGCGCTCGCGGTGGATCTGCTGATCGAGCTGCACCGGCGCTTCGACGTCGCTGCCGCAGCCGATGTCCCCAGATTCGACACGGCACGCGCACTGCGCGAGGTCAACTTGCTGCTCGACTGGTACTGGCCCGCCATCATGGGCGCGCCGGCGACGCCCGACCTGCGCCAGTCCTACGAGGCCGCCTGGCGCGCCGCCCTGCCGGCGCTGTGGTCGGCGCCGGACAGCATCGCCTTGTTCGATTTCCATATCGACAACCTGATGCTGCTCGAAGGCCGCAAGGGTGTTGCCGCGTGCGGGCTGCTCGATTTCCAAGACGCGGTGATAGCGCCCGTCGCCTTTGACCTAGTGTCTCTGCTGGAGGACGTGCGGCGCGACGTGCCGGCCGATCTGGTCAGGGCGATGCGCGAACGCTATGTCGCAGCGTTCCCGACGCTCGACCGCGACGCGTTCGACCGCTCCTACAGCGCCATAGGCGCGCAGCGCAACACGCGCATCGTCGGCGTGTTCACGCGGCTTCTCGTGCGCGACGGCAAGCCGCGCTATCTGCAGTTCATGCCACGCGTGTGGCGCCTGCTCGAAGGCGATCTCGAACATCCCGCCCTCGCGCGGGTGCGGCGGTGGTTCGACACCTACGTGCCGCCGGCGAAGCGCATCGCCCCGAAGGCGCCCGCATGAGCGCCGTGCCCAAACGCGCGATGGTGCTGGCGGCCGGCCTCGGCAAGCGCATGCGGCCGCTGACCGACGTCATCCCGAAGCCGATGGTGGAGGTCGCCGGACAGGCGCTGATCGACCACGTGCTCGACCGCTTCGCGGCGATAGAGGTGCGCGACATCGTCGTGAACCTGCATCATTTGGGTCACAAGCTGGAAGCGCATCTCAGCACGCGGTGCGACATGCGCATTACGCTGTCGCCCGAAAGCGAGCTGCTGGAGACCGGCGGCGGCGTCACCAAGGCGCTGCCGCTGCTCGGCAGGGAGGCGTTCTTCGCCGCCAATGCCGACGTGCTGTGGTACGACGGCGCCACACCGGCCCTCGCCCGCCTCTCGGCGATGTGGGACGAGGCGAAGATGGACGCGCTGCTGTTGCTGCAGCGGACCGTTACCGCTCACGGCTACGAGGGTCAGGGCGACTACTTCCTCGATCCGCTCGGCCGAGCGAAGCGGCGGCGTGGTCAGGCTGTAGCACCCTATGTCTTCGCCGGCGTGCAGATCCTGCATCCGCGCCTGTTCAAGGACGCGCCACAG
The DNA here is from genome assembly GCA_036260035.1 of Alphaproteobacteria bacterium. Taxonomy (GTDB): domain Bacteria; phylum Pseudomonadota; class Alphaproteobacteria; order CACIAM-22H2; family CACIAM-22H2; genus DATAAP01. The sequence goes on from DATAAP010000474.1 coordinate 2,071, forward strand.
GGCGCCTTCTCGCTCAACCGGCTGTACGACCGAGCCGAGGAAGCCGAGCGCCTGTTCGGCGTCGCCCATGACGGGCTGTGGTTCCATGTCGGCACGCCCGACTCCATCGCCGCGACGGAGGCCGAGCTGGACTACGTGCCGCCGGCACGCGGCGAGCGCCGAACGGCAGCGTCATGACCGAAGTCGCCGCGGCGCCCTCGGACAGCCGCAGCGTCAGCCTTCGCCATCGTCCGCGCGTCTACAGCCTGCCCGCCGGCCAGCCCTTCCTCGACCGGCTGGCTGAAGGCATCTGGCGGGACGCGGGCGGTGACACGATCGCGCTGGCGCGCGCGACGGTGCTGCTGCCCAACCGGCGCGCCTGCCGCAATCTACGCGATGCCTTCCTGCGCCTGACTAACGGCGCGCCGCTGCTGCTGCCGCGGCTACAGCCGATAGGGGATATCGACGACGACGAGTTCGTGCTGACCGCCGACGAGGGCGGCTTCGACCTTCCGCCCGCGATCACGCCGCTGGAGCGCCAGCTCCTGCTCGCGAGCCTGATCATGAAGCGGCCCGACACCGGCGGCGATCCCGCGGTGGCGACGAAACTTGCCGAAGCGCTGGCCAATCTGCTCGACAGCGCGCAGATCGAGGACGTCTCGCTCGATCGCCTCGACGAACTCGTGCCTGCGGAGCTCGCGCATCACTGGCAGGTCACCGTCGATTTCCTGAAAATCGTGCGCGAGGCGTGGCCTAAGATTCTCGCCGAGCGCGGCCAGATGGACCCGGTCGCGCGCCGCGTGCAGCTCATCCGCGCGCTCGCGCAGCGCTGGGCAGTGCAGCCGCCGGCGGATCTCGTCTATGCTGCGGGTTCGACCGGCAGCATTCCCGCGACGGCGGAGCTGCTTGGTGTGGTCGCGCGGTTGCCAACCGGCAAGCTCGTGCTGCCCGGCCTCGACCTCACGCTCGATGAGGCCGCATGGGATGCCATCGCCGGCGAGCCGAGCCATTCGCAGCACGGGCTGTGGGCGCTGCTAGGCTCGCTCGGCATCAAGCGCTCCGAGATCCGTGCCTGGCACAGTGCCGAAGTCGGCCAGACCACGCCGCGTGCCGCGATGCTGTCGAGCGCGCTGCGGCCGGCGGTCACGACGGATGCATGGCTCGACCAGCCTGCGCCTCCAGATGCTGCTTTCGCGGGATTGCGGCGGATCGAAGCGGCAACGCCGCAGGACGAAGCCGGCGCGATCGCGCTAGTCATGCGCGAGACGCTGGAGCAGCCGGGCCACACTGCGGCACTCGTCACGGCGGACCGCAATCTTGCGCGGCGCGTGGTGGCGGAGCTGGCGCGCTGGAACATCGCGGTCGACGACTCCGCCGGCACGCCGCTGGCGCACACGCCGCCCGGCGTGTTCTTCCGACTGGTTGCGCAGGTCATCGCCGAACGCGCGGCACCGGCGCCCCTCTTGGCCTTACTGAAGCATCCCTATGCTGCGGGCACGTACGAGCGCGCGCACTTCCTTCGGCTCGCGCGCTATCTCGAGCGCCGCATCCTGCGCGGCCCGCGGCTCGCCGGCGGCTTCTGCAGCCTGGTCAAGGCCGTAACGGAGAGCCGGCACGCCGACGATTTGCGCGTCTTCGTCGAGCGGCTCGCCGCGGCGGCAGCGCCGTTCGAGGCGCTCATCGAGTCCAATGCCGCGCACGCGATCGACCTTCTCAGCGAGCACGTCAAGCTCGCCGAATGGCTGGCGACGCGTGCGGGCGAACCCACCGATCTCTGGCGCGGCGATGCCGGCGAGGCGCTGGCTAATTTCGTCGGCGAGTTCCGCCTTTCCACCGGTCACCTAGAGAAGATCGACCCGCGGCGCTGGCCGGCGCTGGTCGACACACTGCTGGCCGGCCGCGTCGTGCGCCCGCGCTACGGCAGCCATCCGCGTCTGGCGATCTGGGGGCTCCTCGAGGCGCGGCTGCAGCACGCCGACGTCATCATCCTCGGCGGCCTCAACGAAGGCACGTGGCCGCCAGAACCAGAAGAGGACCCGTGGCTCTCGCGTCCGATGCGGGCACAGCTCGGCCTCTCGCCGCCGGAGCGGCGCATCGGCCTCACGGCGCACGACTTCGCGCAGCTCGCCGCCTCGCCCAATGTCGTGCTGACGCGCGCGGCGAAGATAGAGGGCGCGCCCAGCGTGCCGTCGCGCTGGCTGCTGCGGCTCGACGCGATGCTCGCCAACGATCCGCGCTGGAAGGCGACGCGTATCGTCGATTACGCCGACTGGCACCGCCGCCTCGATCTGCCGGTGAAGATCGCACCAATCGAGCCACCGCGCCCGCGCCCGCCGGTCGCCGCGCGGCCGCGCAAGCTCTCGGTCACCCAGGTCGAGACCTGGGTGCGCGATCCCTACGCCATCTTCGCGCGGCATATCCTGCGGCTGCGTCCGCTGGAGCCGGTCGACGCCGATCCGGGCGCCCTGGAGCGCGGCCTCGTCATCCACCAAGCCCTCGATGCCTTCATCCGCAAGTTCCCGAAGGATCTGCCGCCCGACGCGCTGCAGCACCTGCTCCGCTGCGGGGAGGAAGCATTCCGGCCGCTGATCGACCGGCCTTCGGTGCGCGCCTTCTGGTGGCCGCGTTTCCAGCGCATTGCCAAGTGGTTCATCGAAGAAGAATTCAGCCGCCGCGCCGACGGTATCCAACCGCTCGGCACGGAGTTGCGCGGGGCACTCACCTTTATGGCTGCGGGCGGGCCGTTCGAGCTGCGTTGCATCGCCGACCGCATCGATGCCACGGCCGACGGCTCGCTGATCATTATCGACTACAAGACCGGCCAGCCGCCAAGCGACCGGCAGGTGAATAGCGGGTTGAGCCCGCAGCTCCCGCTCGAAGCCGCCATCGCGCTCGCTGGCGGATTTCCCGGAATCATTGCGCGCGGCATCGCGGAGCTGGCCTTCGTCCGGCTCAGCGGCGGTATGCCCCCCGGCGAGTACCGCTATGTCAGCCCGTCGCAGGACGGCGTCCGCGTTCCGCCCGAGGCGCTCGCCGCCGCGGCACGTGAAGGCCTGCTGAAGCGCATCGCGCAGTTCGATCTCGAACGCACCCCCTACCTCTCTCGCCCACGACCGCAATGGCTTTCGCGTCCGGGTGACTACGACCATCTCGCGCGCGTGAAGGAGTGGTCGCAGCCCGCGGGTGACGAGGCATGAACGCGCCGCGCCTGCCCGATGCGTTCGAGGCGCAGCGCCGCGCCGCCAATCCGGCGATCTCCGCCTGGGTGATGGCGAATGCCGGCTCCGGCAAGACGCGCGTGCTGGTGGACCGCGTCATCCGGCTGCTGCTCGCCGGCACGAAGCCCGGCGCAATCCTCTGCCTCACCTTCACCAAGGCCGCGGCGGCGGAAATGGCGAACCGCCTGCACCAGCGCCTCGGCGAATGGTCGGTGATGCCGGAGCCGGCGCTACGCGATGCGCTGCATCACTTGCTCGGGCGTCCGGCCGCGGACGAAGAGGTTGCGCTCGCCCGACAGCTCTTCGCGCGCACGCTCGACTCCATCGGGCGGCTGCGCATCCAGACCATCCATGCCTTCTGCGAATCACTCCTAAAGCGCTTCCCGCTCGAAGCCGGCGTGCCGCCGCATTTCGCCATCGCAGATGACGCCACGGCAGCGCAACTTCTCGAAGAGGCTCGCGAGCGGCTGCTGGCGAGCGCCGAGGCGCATCCGCTGCTGGCACCCGCTCTCGCCTTCATCGTCGGCGAGGTCGAGGAGATCGGCTTCCAGGCTGTGCTCGCGGAGCTGGTCGCCGAGCGGCGCAAGCTGCAGCGGCTGCTGGGCGCGCACCGCGATATCGAGACGGTCGTCAAGGCAATCCGCAAGCTGCTCGGCGTCGGCGAATCGGACACGCCGGAAACTCTGCGGGCGAATTTCGTCGCAGGCCTGCCGGACGCAGCGCTGCGCCGTGCCGCGGCAGCGCTCGACGCCGGCAGCTCTGCGGACCAGGAGCGCGCGCGCTGCATCCGCGCCTTCCTCGATGCGCGCGATCCCAGCCGGCTCGATCCCGACTGGTACGACATCTTTCTCACCGAGAGGCGCGAGCCGCGCAAAACCGTCATCACCCAGCGCGCGCAGAAGGCCGATACCTCCGCTGCCGATGCCCTGCTCGCCGAGCAGAAGCGCGTAGCGGAGTTCTGCGGGCGGCTGAAGTCGATTACAGTCGCGATGGGAACGGCCGCGCTGCTGCGGCTGAGCAACGCGCTGCTTGAGTACTACACCGAGGCGAAGCGCGCCCGCGCGCTGCTCGACTACGACGACCTGATCCTCAAGACCGGCGAACTGCTGCGTCGGGAGGGTAGCGCGTCGTGGGTGCTGTACAAACTCGATGGCGGCATCGATCACGTCCTCGTCGACGAGGCGCAGGACACCTCGCCCGAGCAGTGGGACGTGATCGCCGCGCTCTGCGAGGAGTTCTTCGCCGGCCACGGCGCCCGCGAGCGACCGCGCACCGTCTTCGCGGTTGGCGATGCCAAGCAGTCGATCTTCAGCTTCCAGGGCGCCGATCCCATCGCCTTCCAGCGCATGCACGCGCATTTCGAGGAGCGCGCACGGGCCGCGAAGCAGGTCTTCGAGCGCGTGCCCATGGAAGTCTCCTTCCGTTCCTGCACGACCGTGCTCGAGGCGGTCGATGCCGTCTTTAACCGGCCGGAGGCGCGCGACGGCATCGCGGTCGAGGACGAGCCGATCCGCCATCGCGCACACCGCATCGGCGCAGGCGGGCTCATCGAGCTGTGGACGCCGCCCGCACCCGCGGAGGACGAGGACACCGATCCTTGGGACGCGCCGCTCGATCATGTCGGAGCTGCCAGCCCCGCCTTGCAGCTTGCGCGCCGCATCGCCGCGTTCATCCGCCGCATGCTTGATGGCGGCGAGATGCTTGAATCGCGCGGGCGAGCGATCCAGCCCGGCGACGTCCTGATCCTGGTGCGTCGGCGCGATGCGTTCTTCACGGAAATGGTCCGCGCGTTGAAGGCGGCGAACATTCCGGTTGCCGGCGCCGACCGTATGATCCTCGCCGACCAGATCGCGGTCATGGACCTGCTGGCGATTGCGCGCTTCGTCCTGCTGCCAGAGGACGATTTGAACCTCGCGACCGTGCTGAAAGGCCCGCTGTTCGGCTTCGATGACGACGATCTGTTCGCGCTCTGCTATGGCCGCGAGGGCCGGCTGTGGCGCGCCCTACGCACGCGCGCGGACGAGCAGCCGCGCTGGCGGCGCGCGGTCGAAGAGCTGGCAGCGCTACTTGCGCGCGCCGATCGCATGCCGCCCTTCGAGTTCTTTGCGGCCCTGCTCGGCGAGAGACGCGGCCGCGAGCGCCTGATCGCGCGGCTCGGCCACGAGGCCTCCGATCCCGTCGACGAGTTCCTGGCACTGACGCTCGCCTACGAGCGCCAGAACGCGCCGACCTTGCAAGGATTCCTCGCCTGGTTCGAGGCGGGTGCGGCGGAAGTGAAGCGCGACATGGAGCAGGGCCGCAACGAGGTCCGTGTGATGACCGTGCACGGCGCCAAGGGTCTCGAGGCCAATGTCGTGTTCCTGCCCGACACCTGCGGCGTGCCGGATGGCCGCACCGATCCGAAAGTGCTGTGGACCGATCACGCAACGCCCCTTCCGCTCTGGCCGATCCGCACCAGCAACGACGACGCGCTGTGCGGGGCGGCGCGGCGCGCCAGCCGGTCGGCGCGCGAGCGCGAGTACCGCCGCCTGCTCTATGTCGCCGCGACGCGCGCGCGCGACCGCCTCTATGTCTGCGGCTGGCAGCGCGACAAGCGCCCGCCGGGCTCCTGGTACGACCTGCTTGCGCCCGCCTTCGCCGGGCCTAACGCTGTCGACGTCGTGCTACCCTGGCAGGAGATGGGACGCCGCATCATGGCGCCGCAATCGGTGCCGTGCGAGCGCGACACCGGCTCCTATGACCACGATACGGCGTCGACACCGCCGCCGCCATGGTGCGCGGCCGCGGCTCCGCTGGAGCCGACGCCACCGCGACCGCTGATGCCGTCGCGCCCGGAAGTCGATCCGAGCGTGCGCTCGCCGCTCGCCGACGACGATGGCGCGCGCTTC
>DATAAP010000475.1:0-2461 GCA_036260035.1 Alphaproteobacteria bacterium
TGTTAGCGCTCGTCGGCCAGGCCGCGGCGGCCGATATGGACGTCGCGGTGGACGTAGACGTTGATGACCAGGCCGAAGGCGATCAGCAGGCTCATCATCGCTGTGCCGCCGTAGGAGACCAGCGGCAGCGGAATGCCGACCACCGGCAGCAGGCCCATCACCATGCCCATGTTGATGAAGGCGTAGATGAAGAAGCTCGTCATGATGCCGGAGGCCACCAACCGGCCGAAATCGCTGCGCGCGCGCAGCGCGATCGCCGTGCCGTAGATCATGACCAGGAGGAACAGGCCGAGCAGCGCCAAGCCGCCGACGAAGCCCATCTCCTCCGAGAACATCGTGAAGATGAAGTCGGTCTGCTTCTCCGGCAAGAACTGCAGGTGGCTCTGCGTGCCCTGCATGTAGCCCTTGCCCCAGATGCCGCCGGAGCCCAGTGCTATCTTCGACTGGATGATGTGGTAGCCGGAGCCGAGCGGGTCGTTCTCCGGATCGAGGAAGGTGTAGACGCGCTGCTTCTGGTACTCGCGCAGGAACTGCCAGGCGACCGGGATGGCCGCACCGATGCCGCCGATCACCACGATGAACTTCCACGCCCTGACGCCGGCGAGGAAGAACAGTGCCCCGGCTGGTGCCACGCACAGGATCGCCGAGCCGAGATCGGGCTGCTTCACGATCAGTGCCGCGGGAACGAGCGTCAGCAAGGTCGGCCAGATCAGGTAATGCGGCCGTCCGATCTGCTCGAACGTCAGCCCGTGGAAATAGCGCGCCAGCACCAGGATCAGCGCCACCTTCATCAGCTCCGACGGCTGGATCTGGACGACGCCGAGATCGAGCCAGCGCTGCGCGCCCATGCCGATCGAGCCCACTACTTCGACCGCGACCAGCAGCAGCAAGGCGAAGGCATAGAATGCGTAGGAGAACCTGAACCACAGCCTGATGTCGATTATTGCCACGGCCAGCATCAGCACGATGCCGACGGCGAAGCGGGCCATCTGCCGCCCGGCCCAGGGCTCGAAGCTGCCGCCGGCAGCCGAATAGAGTGCCGAGAAGCCCACCGACGCGATGATCGTGATCAGCAGCACCAGGCCCCAGTTGATCTGGGTCAGCTTCTGCAGGATCGACATCTCGCCGCGGCGCGTGATGATGCTGGCGGTGCGCATGTCGGACCCTCAGGCCGGCCGCTCGGCGACCCGCGTGCCCGGCGCGTCGGACCGGTCGCGGTAGCGCAGCAGCGTCTCATGCAGGATGTCGCGCGCAATAGGGGCCGCGACGGACGAGCCGCCGCCGCCATGCTCGATCACTACGGCGACCGCGTATCGCGGGTCGTCCACGGGCGCATAGCCGACGAAGAGCGCGTGGTCGCGCTCGCGCCAGGGCACCTGCTCGGGCTTGCGCAAGCCAACGCGGCGCTCCTCCTCGGTGATGCGGCGCACCTGCGCCGTGCCCGTCTTGCCGCCCATGGCGAATTGCGGGTTCTGCTTGTCGATGATGCGCGCCTTGAAGGCGGTGCCGCGCGGATCGTTGACCACAGCACGCATGCCGCGCAGCACCAGATTGACGATCTGCGGCGACACGCCGACCTGCGGCCAGCTCTGCACCGGGCGCTCGCCGACCGCGCGGCCGCTGATCAGGTCGCGCGTCAGGCGCGGCACGACCGAGTAGCCGCCGTTGACAAGGCGCGCCGTCATCACCGCGAGCTGCAGCGGCGTCGTGGTGATGTAGCCCTGGCCGATGCCGTTGACGAGCGATTCACCCTGCGCCCATGGCTGACCGAGCGTGGCGCGCTTCCAAGCGCGGGTCGGGATCAGGCCCGCCTTCTCGTTGGGCAGGTCGATGCCGATCGTCTGGCCGAGGCCGAAGCGCCTGGAGACCTCGGCGATCTTGTCGATGCCGACGCGCCGCGCCAGCTCGTAGAAATAGACGTCACAGGAGTACTTGATGCCATCGATCAGATCGACGGGGCCGTGGCCGCCCTTCTTCCAGCAATGGAACTTGGCGTCGCCCAGCTCGACCCAGCCGCGGCAGCCGACGCGCTGCTCGGGCGTGATCACGCCGGCCTCGAGCGCCGCGATCGCCGTCATCATCTTGAAGGTGGAGCCCGGCGCGAACGTGCCGGACACGGCCTTGTTGTTCAGCGGGTGCCGGTGGTCGGCGACCAGCGTGCGCCACAGCCCGGCGGGAATGCCCTTGCTGAACTCGTTGGGGTCGTAGCTCGGCGTCGAGGCCAGCGCCAGGATCTCGCCGTTATGGACGTCCATCAGGACGGCAGCACCACTCTCCTCCTGCGCCAGCCGCTCGCTCAGCTTGCGCTGCAGGTGCAGGTCGATCGTCAGCACGATGTCGTTGCCGGGCACGCCCTCCGCGCGTGACAGCTCGCGGATCGGCCGGCCGGCGGCGTTGACCTCGAGCTGCGTGGTACCCGCCTTGCCGCGCATGGCGAGGTCATAGATGCGCTCGATGCCGT
>DATAAP010000476.1:0-4915 GCA_036260035.1 Alphaproteobacteria bacterium
CCTGGCGCTTCTTGATGCGGGATCCGGACGCGGCGGCGCATGGCGTGGGCAAGCTGCTGCGCCATGTCGGCGAGGACAACGTGCTATGGGGCACCGATTCGATCTGGTACGGCTCGCCGCAGGACCAGATCCAGGCCTTCCGTGCCTTCCAAATCTCCGATCGGCTGGTCCAGCAGCATGGTTATCCAGCGCTGACTCCCACCCTCAAGGCCAAAGTGATGGGACTCAATGGCGCGAAGATTTACAACGTCGACCCGCAAGCGGTGATGCGCCACGGCGCGGCCGACCCGATCGGCCGGATCAAGCTGGCGCGCGAGAGCTCGCCGAGCTTCGCCACGTACGGGCCGCGCACATCCGCCGAATTCGATGCCTTCATCGCGCTGACCGGCGGCTCGCCGATCTAAGGTCACGGCAGCGAGTTGCGGCCTGGCGCCCTGCGCGCAGCGCGGGCACCGGCTGCCCGCGTATGCGCACTGCCCAGCTTGCCACACGCAACGCACGGCTGTGTGAAGCGGTTCACTGCACGAATCACGCCGGTCGGCTACATAAGCGATCCTCGCAGCCTCATGAGGGGACTTATGACCAAGCTCATTTCGTTCGCGGCAGTCACGGCTCTGCTCCTCGGTGGTACTGGCTTGGCGGTCGCGGAGTCGGCGAATTTCGAGACGAAGGGCTTCCCGATCTCGCTGCACCAGGTCCAGGTCACCGGTCTGCCGGATATCGTGGAGGCGGCGCCGACCGCCACTCTCGTCGCTGCCGGGATGCCGGCGTCGCCGCATCAGCTCGCGGTCCTGTCGCCGCGCAACGCTGCGGTGCAGGTCGTCGCAAAACGGCCAACGGTCAAGGCCGCCGAAACAGGTGCTGAGCGCTGAGTTGCGCCTGCCTCCGGCCGGGCAACGCATCGAGGGAGGCCGCGCCTGCTGCCTCCCTCTTCAGCGCCTGCGCGGCACTGCCTGCGTGCTCGTCGCACTGACATCGGCGATGGCAGATGACACATCCGCTGCGTCGCCCGGCGAAGGCTCCGCGCCTTACAGCGTCGTCGACGGCAAGGTCGATGCGTGGACCTACGACGGATTCCGACGCTACAACGCGGCCTGCAATCATTGCCATGGTCCCGACGGCGCGGGCGGCAGCTTCGGCCCGTCGCTCATCGCGGCACCGCTGCCGCCCGACGCTTTCCGCGCCGCCGTGCTGGACGGGCGCGGCAGCGGCACTTTCGTCATGAAGGGCTATGCCGGCGACCCGAACGTGGCCCCCTATGTCGACGCGATCTACGCCTACCTGCGCGGACGCGCCGATGGCGCCATCGGCCGCGGGCGTCCGCTGCGCGCAGAACAGCGCTGAAAGCACGAAAAATCATTCGCAGGTTTGGGCGAACGTGCCATAAGCGGTGCGCTCGTATCACACCCTCGCCCGCCCATGCCTGCAAAAAGCCGCTTCTCCGCCATCGTCTTCGACCTCGACGGCACGCTTGTCGACAGCGCGCCGGACCTCTGCGGCGTCGTCAACCAGATGCTGAAGCGGCACGGGCGCATGGAGCTCGATCTCGAGCAGATCCGCAAGATGGTCGGCGACGGGGCCGCGAAGCTGATCGAGCGCGGCTTCGCCGCGGAAGGCCTGCCAGCACCGCTGCCCGACATGACGAAGGAGTTCATCGAGCTCTACGAGGCGCGCATCGCCGACGAGACGCGGCCATTCCCCGGTGTCGTGGCGACCCTCGAGCGGCTCAAGGCGGCGGGCCTGCGGCTGGGCGTGTGCACCAACAAGACAACACGGCTGTCGCGAAAGTTGCTCGACGAGCTCGATCTGTTGCGGTTCTTCACCTCCGTGGTCGGCGGCGAAGGGCCGGCGCGGAAACCTGATCCGCGCCATCTGCAGGCGGTCATCGGCGAGCTTGCCGCATCGGAAGCGACCACGCTGATGGTCGGTGATTCCCGGAACGATGTCGCAGCCGCCAAGGCCGCCGGCGTGGAGGTCGTCGCGGTCTCGTTCGGCTACACGACGATCGCGCCGAGCGACCTGGGGGCCGACCGCGTGATCGACCGGTTCGACGAGCTGGGCGACGTGGTCTTCGGCGCCTAGTCAGCCGCTTCCGGCGCTCGCTTTCCGGCCCGGCGAAGCTCGCGTCGCAATTCGCCTTCCAGAAACGCCCGCGTCTCGGTCAGCAGTGCATCCATCGCCTTGCGGGCTGCATCGGGTTTGCGGTCGCGGATGGCGGCGAACACGTGCTGGTGCAGCGGCAGGAATACGTCGAACGATTGCGGCGAGATCCTGAAGCTCGTTAACAGGCCGACGCCGATCACCCCGCCCAGCTGCACGACTAGCTCGTTATGTGCGGCCTCAAGAATGCCGCGATGGAAGCGCAGATCCGCCTCGATCTCGGCGTCGCCGGTGGCCGTGCTCATCGCATCAAGCGCCTCTTCGAGCGCCACGATATCCGCGGGCGCGGCCCGCTCCGCGGCAAGCCCCGCCGCAGCGGGCTCAATCATGCGGCGGAGGTCGAACACCTCGCGGAAGAACTGCATGCGCGGCATCGCCGCGTAGCGCCAGCCCAGCACGTCGAGGTCGAGCAGGTTCCAGTGCGTCGGCGCAAGCACGCGCGTGCCGGTGCGCGTGCGCGAAACGACCAAACCTTTAGCCGCCAGCGACTTGATCGCCTCGCGCACCACCGAGCGGCTTGCGCCCAGCGCACGACCGAGCTCACCCTCGACCGGCAGCACGTCGCCCGGCTTGTAGACGCCGCGCACAATGCCGCTACCGACCTCCTCCACGACATGGCTGAAGAGGTTCCGCTTGCGCGGCGGCGCCACGCGGCGGAAGGGCGATTCGCGATCAGTCATGAAGGCGGTTGACTCGAATCATAATTTAATATGACTATAATGAAATAACGGTTTTAAAACAAGGGGAGATGCACGATGAGAGCACGATTTTCGATCGCCGCGCTGCTGTCGCTGACCTGCCTCGCCTTCGCTGCCGTCACTGCCTCTGCTCAGGAGATCCGCCTGCGCGCCGGCCACGACCAGCCGGTCGGCAGCATGTACGACGAGGGGCACCAGATGCTCCGCAAGCTCCTGGACGAACGATCCAAGGGGCGCATCAAGATGGAAGTGTTTCCGGCCGCACAGCTCGGTTCCGAGGTGGCGATGATCGAGGGCGTTCGCCTCGGCTCGGTCGACGTCTCCGCCGCCCATGTCGCCAATGCGTCGACTGTGGTGCCGGAGCTAGCGCTGTTCAGCGTTTCGTACCTGTTCAAGGACCGCGATCATTACGAGCGCGTCGTCAACGACCCGAAGTTCCGCGAGCGCATCGAATCGCTCGTCGCCAGCAAGAATCTCGGCATCAAGGTGATCGGCTATTACGCCGCGGGCGTCCGCAACGTCTACACCCGACGCGGCCCGGTGGCGACGCCGGACGATCTGAAGGGCACCAAGATCCGCGTCATGAACAATCCCGTCGAGGCGAAGATCTGGAACACGCTCGGCGCCATTCCCACGCCGATGAATTTCGGCGAGGTGTATCAGTCGCTGCAGTCCGGCGTGCTCGACGCGGCCGAGAACGCCCCGGCGGTGATCGAGTCCAACCGCCACTACGAAGCCGCCAAGACGATCATCCTGACCGAGCACCAGCGCTCGATTTCGCTGCTGCTGATGAACGAGCGCAAGTTCAGCAGCCTGCCCGCCGACCTCAAGGAAGTCACGCTTGCCGCGGCGCGCGAAGCCGCTGAGCATGAGCGCAAGAAGGATGCGGAGTTCAACACGCAAGCTGTCGACCGCATGAAGGAGAAGGGTGCGCAGATCGTCACACCCGACCGCGCCAAGTTTGCCGAACGCATCGCCCCCATACAGGATGAGGTCGCAGCGAACCTCAAGATGACGGACGTGCTGCAGCTCATCCGCAGCCACGAAAAGAAGTAGACAGTGGACCGTCTCCTCGCCCGGATCGAGCGGTGGCTCCTGCCTCTGCTCGCCGGGCTGCTCGCCTTTATCACGGTCGGCGTCTTCGTCCAGGTCGTGTTGCGTTATGCGTTCGCCACCTCGTTCCTGTGGGGCGAGGAGCTGTCGCTGTTCGCCTTCATCTGGTGCATCTTCCTGGGTGCCGCCATCTGCGTGCGACGGCGGCAGCACTTCGCCTTCGACCTGCCGCCCGACTTCCTCGGACCCCGCGCAGCCCGCATCCAGCGGCTGCTCATCGACCTGCTCGTGCTGGCGGCCGCCCTTCTCCTGCTGATCGAGGGCTGGACATTCTCGCAGCTCAGCATTCAGCGCCTGTCGCCGGCGCTGGGCATCACCCTGCTCATCCCAACCCTCGTCATCCCGCTGAGCGGCGCGTTCATGGTGCTGATCCTCGTGGTCGACCTGGCGCGCGACTTGCGCGACATCTGGACCGCCGAGTGAAGCTGATGGACCCGCTGGCGCTGCTCTTCATCAGCATGACCGTGTTCATGGTCATCGGCGTGCCGATCTCGTTCTCCCTGATCCTTTGCTCGGCGCTGGTGGTCTGGTACGCCGACCTGCCGCTGGCCGTCGTGATCCAGCAGATGTTCCACGGCGTCAACGGCTTCACCCTGCTCGCCCTGCCCTTCTTCTTCCTCGCCGGCAGCGTAATGAATGGCGGCGGAATCTCGGAGCGGCTGGTGAAGCTGGCGATGGCCATGGTCGGCCATCTGCGCGGCGGCCTGGCGCATGTGAACGTCGTCGTTGGCATGTTCCTGTCCGGCGTCTCGGGCAGCAGCACGGCCGATGCCGCCGCCATCTCAACCATCTTCACGCCAGCGATGCGCAGCCGCGGCTACGATGACAAGTTCTCCGTATGTCTCAGCGCCTGCACCTCGACGATGGGCGCGGTGATCCCGCCCTCAATTCTCATGGTCGTCTACGGTGCGACCGCCGGCGTGTCGATCGGCGCGCTGCTGATC
>DATAAP010000477.1:0-4432 GCA_036260035.1 Alphaproteobacteria bacterium
AAGGCATCGCGATAGGCCTGCATGATCTCGGGGCCCATGCGCTCCGTGATGAAATGCGCGAAGGAGAACGCGGCACCGAAATGCGCGGCATAGGCGGCGCTCTGGTCGCTCGAGCCGAGCACCCAAAATTCCGGCGCGGCTGGTGCTGCCGGCATGGCGCGCACGCCAGCGAAGGGGTGGTCGGGCGCGAGGCCAGGTCCAAGATAGGCGAGCAGGTCGGCGATCTGCGCCGGGTAGTATTCAATCGGCAGCGCGCCGGGTCCATGCTGCAGCGCCTGCGCGGTGCGCGGGTCGCTGCCCGGTGCGCGGCCGATGCCGAGGTCGATGCGGCCGGGATAGAGCGTTTCGAGCATGCGAAAGGTCTCGGCGACCTTTAGCGGGCTGTAATGCGACAACATCACGCCGCCGGACCCTATCCGCATGCGGTTCGTCGCCGCCGCGATGCGCGCGATCAGGATCTCCGGCGCGGTGCCGGCGAGCCCGTCGGCGTTGTGATGCTCCGCCAGCCAGTAGCGATGATAGCCGAGCCGCTCGCAATGCTGCGCCAGCTCGATCGTCTCCGCGACGGCTTGCGCCGCCGTGCCGCCCGCGCGCACGGGCGACTGATCGAGTACGCTGAGAATGGTCATTAGACTGGTTGGCCCGCGCGCGCGAGCACGCGGCGCGCCGCGACATAGTGGGGCCGGTCGACCATTTGGCCGTCGAGGCTAACGACGCCTGCCTCGGGCGCCGCGGCGAAGGCGTCGACGATCTTCTGCGCGTGCTCAACCGCCTTCGCATCCGGCGTGAAGACGCGGTTGATGGTCTCGACTTGGTCGGGATGGATCGCCGCCTTGGCGGTGAAGCCGAGCCGAGCGCCGTCCTGGCATTCGCGCTCGAACCCGGCGTGGTCGCGGAAATCGGCATAGACCGTGTCGACCGCAGCGACACCCGCGGCGGCAGCAGCGAACAGGCAGAGCGAGCGCGCCAGCGCGAACGGCGCCTCGTAGCTGCTATCGGCGCGCCGGTTGGCGAGCGCGCCAATATCCGCTGCAAGGTCCTCCGCACCCCACATCAGCCCGGCGAGGCGTTCGCTCGATCCCGCGTAGGTCCCGAGCGTGAACATCGCCCGTGCCGTCTCGGTCGCGATCGGCAGGATCTGCGTGCTGCCGGCCGTCATCCCGTTCGCCTGCTCCAGCTTCTGCAGCATGCGGTCGAGCGCGCGCACCTCGTCGCCGCCGGCAGCCTTAGGCAGCATGATGCCGTCCGGGCGGCCGGGCATGACGGCCTCGAGATCCCGCGCCGCGAATTCCGTCGCGAGCGGGTTGATGCGGACATAGGCGCGGGTGCCGGCGGGCCGCGACTTCAGGAAGTCGCGCGCCATATCGCGCCCGGCCGCCTTGCGCGCCGCTGCGACTGAATCTTCGAGATCGAGCAGCAGGATGTCGGCGCCGGCGCCGAGCGACTTCGCCAGCTTCCTGTCGCTGTCGGCCGGAACGAAGAGTAGCGATCTCATGCGCCGCTCGGCCGTGCAGATCGCTTCTTCATCAGCGCGTTGCGCCGGCAGATCGCGACCTGCTCATCACGCTGGTTCAGCGCAATGTGCTCGAACTCGACGACGCCGGCATCGGGGCGGGACTTGCTCTCGCGCTTGGACAGGACGCGGGTTGTGGTGCGGATCGTGTCGCCGTGGAAGACCGGCTTTGGAAAGCGCACGTCGGACATGCCGAGATTAGCCACCGTGGTGCCGAGCGTGGTGTCGCCGACCGACTGGCCGATCATCAGGCCGAGCGTGAACAGGCTGTTGACCAGCCGCTGCCCGAACTCGCTGTTCGCCGCGAACTCCGCGTCGATATGCAGTGGCTGCGGGTTCATGGTCATGACGGAGAACAGCATGTTGTCCGCCTCCGTCACGGTGCGGCGGATCGGATGTTCGAACGTCTGGCCGACGTCGAATTCCTCGAAATACAGGCCCGGCACGATCACTTCCTGCGGCTGTCGATGTCGCCGCACTCTGGAGGCATCGCGGGGCTTGAGTCAACGCCACGGGGCGGACCGGCCGGCCCGCCCCGGACGCTGCATTGGATGCTTGCTACTCGGTCTTGACGCCTTCGCGCTGGCGGTGGACCTGCGGGTCCTCTTCCTTCGCATGGCTCTTGCCGGCGTGCTCGGCGCGCTCTAGATCCTTGCGCTCCGGCCCGCTGCGCGCTTGCGCCGCGGCCTCGGCCTGCTTGTCGACCTTGCCGCTCTGCGCGAATTTCGTGGTGGCCTCGTTGTACTCCTTGGCCGCCGTTTTGTTGCCTTCGCCTTCGTTGCGCTGCTTTCCTGTCATGATGCGGATATCCTCTGTTGTCCTCGCTGCACTGCCGCCGTCCGCCGTGCGACGCCTCGCGGGCCGCCTCTCGGCGGGCGGTGCCTTCTCGATGTCGAGTTCGAGCTGGTTCACGCGCAAGCAGGAGCGGCGAACGCGCTCGAAATGCTGCTCGATGACCTCGCGGACTGCGGGCGGCAGCACCTTGTCCTGCGCCAGGAGCGACTGAAACTTTTCGCGCACGCGGTCCTCGCTGCGCTTGATCTCATCGATCACCGCGCGGCGGTCATGCGGCGCCAGCGCCAGCTTCACCTCCGTATAAAGGCGGTGCGCCGAGCCGACGACGGTGCCGCGGTCTTCCGGCGTGCCGCCAAGGCTGCGCACCTCGTCCTTCAGCTCGGCGACCATCGTGTCGCGTTCGGCGGCGAGTTCGACGAGGAGGGACTTGATGCGCGGGTCGTTAACGATATCGGCACCCTTGGTGAGGGTGGCGGCGCCGTCCAGCGCGACGGCGATCATGGCATTCAATGTGTCGACGCCGTTAATTACGCTCCCGGCCTTGTGGGTATAGGGAATGAACGTTGCCGCCGCAGCCCAGTTCCGGCCGCCCCTTCGGGAGCACGGCCGCGCTTTCTGCGTATTAGTTAGTGAAAAGCCGCGCTTGTTTATGGGCGTGGCCGGCGACCCCTCCTGGGTTCGCATCGAGGAGGCCGGATCATGCAGCTTTTTCGCAGCAGTGAAGATCTTGATGCCTTGCGCGACGATCTGCGCGCCGTGCAGCGTGACTTGCGCGATCTGGCGCGTGATATCGCCGTGTTGACCCAGCAGGCGCGACGCGCCAGCGCGTCGGCATCCAACTGGCTGCAGCGCGCCACGGGCATCGACCTTGGCTCCGCGCGGGCGCGCGAGCAGGCGTTCGAGCAGCTCCGCACGCAAGGCGAGCGGTCGGCCGCTGCCATACGGTCGACCGTGCAGGAGCACCCGATGACGACCGCTCTGGGCGCGCTGGCGATCGGGCTCGCGGTCGTGTGGGTGATGACGCGGTCGACCGGCGAACGATGAGCCCGCTCGCGGTCCTCAGCGCAATCGGCACGGTCCAGCAGCTTCGCGCAACGCTCAATGGCTGGTCGCGCCGGGTCTCGCATGCGTCGATCTACGGGTTCGCCGCCTTCGTCCTGGGATTGGTGGGGCTGGTGTTCATCGCGGCGACCCTGTTCCTGCTTCTCGCCGACGTGATGCCGCCGGCCGCGGCGGCAGCGGCTGTCGCGGGGCTTTTCGTGGTTCTGGCGATCGGCGCGGGATTGCTGGCACGCCACGCCATCCGGCGCGGCCGCGGCGGCACCGGCACGCAGACTCTGCCAGCGCCGGTGGTAGCGCACGACCCTCTGCAGGCGGTCGCGGGCTCGCTCGGCGGCATCGACCCACGCACATTGCTGGCGCTGGGGGCCGGCTTGGCCGGCGGGCTGATCGCCGCGCAGTGGCGCACGCGGGCCGTGCGCACGGAAAGCCGGCAAGCGGCAGAGTAGGGCCTCAGCGCTGGGGCGGCGGAGCGGCGGGCTCTCCCGACCGCGTGCCTTCGCGCTTCTGCTGCTCGATCCGGCCGCGGACCTCCTGCACGAACGCGCCGCAGTCGCTGTCCTTGCCCAATCCGGCATCGAGGAAGGCGAGAGGTGCGGCGAGCGGCGTCAGCACCGCGCTCAACGCCGTCGCGAGGCCGAGCCGTGCGACCAGCGGCGCCGCTTCCGGACGGATCGCAATGTCGCCCAGAGGGCCGGTGATATTGATCGGCGTGCGTGCGGTGAACGGGCTGAAATCCTTCGGATGCGGCACCAGCCGGAAATCGATACGCTCGCTTTTGAAGTTGATCGCGCCCTCGCCGGTAATGTTGGTGTCCGCCGTGTCGATGACGAAGGCCTTGCTGCCCATCACACCGTCGATGAATTCGAAATCGGCGATGAAGCAGCGCAGCGGCACCGGCTTGTTGCCGGCTGCGAGCACGCCAAGCGACTCCGCAACGTCGATGCCCATAAGCTCGATAAGGAGCGAGCCGATCCGGCCCTGCTCCATCGCCAAACCGAGGTGACCGTTGGTAGAGGCGAGCAGGGCCTTTAGCGAATTGCCTTGGCCTTTGATCTCGGCGCG
>DATAAP010000478.1:0-2901 GCA_036260035.1 Alphaproteobacteria bacterium
CGTATCTGGACGCGCTGGGCGTACGACTCGGTCCGGAAGACGAAGCGGATCTGGGCCGAATCGTTGCGGCCCTGCCAACACCCGGTTCGGCTACGCTAGACGGCGCTATAAGGCCAAAGCCGACTCGAAAGCAGCTCTTGGCAAGGTCGGGGCAGGGGCGTAACATTTAACAGGGCATATCCAACGATGGAGGCAATGGATGACCATCGAAGATCGTGTCGAAACGCTGAAAGCGAAACACGCCAGCCTCGAACACGAAATCGATGAAGAAATCAACCGACCGCTGCCCGACACGGTCAATCTCACTGAGCTGAAACGCGAAAAGCTCCGCATCAAGGAAGAGATCCAGCGCATCGCGCGCTGATCTTGCCGCCGGCCCCTAGGGCCGGCCCATGACGACCGCCGCGCCGGATTCTCGCGCGAGGATCCGCAAGTGGCGGTTTGCCCTTCCGGAAGGCATCTCTAGCGATCGAGCTGGCGCGCCATCAGCACTGCGTCGCCATCGCGATACTTGAGCGAGGGGTGCGGCACCAGCGGCCGGCGGTCGATCTCGCCGAAGCCAAGACGCCGGTAGAGCGCCATGGCGCGCGCGTTGCGCTCGAAACAGATCAGGCTCAGGCGCGCGACGCGGAGATCTCGCGCGCGCGTCTCCGCGGCTTGCAGCAGCCTGGTGCCGATGCCGCGTCCGCGCCAGGCGGGATAGAGCGCAACACCCGAGATATAGAGGCTGCCGTAGTCCTCGAGTTCGCTGTAGGGCCGGAGCACGGGATCGAACTCGGAGGGAGGCTCGGATCGCTCCATTGGATAGGCATGCAGCATGCCGATGACGGCGCCGTCGGCCTCGGCGATGAGGCAGTTCCGGTAGGAGAAGGCGACACCTTCGCGCTCGTAGCGACGGCGGCCGATCTCCTCGAGGGAAAGCCCCGGCATGTCCATGCGGCCCCAGATATAGGCAGCGAGCCCGTCGGACGCGATCAGAAACAGCCGCGCGATCTCTGCGCAGTCGGCGCACGTGGCAGGGCGCAGCAGGGTGTTCGTCGGTGCTTCTGTCGTCATTTCTCCACTCCGGTCGCCGTTATCGGCAGCGCGCGAAAGTAGGTACCTCGATCGATGGCGGCTGTGAAATTCCTCACAGGTGGGGAGGTGGAGCGCCGGGGCGCTTCAGGCGTTCCTTTCTGATACGCTCTGACGGCGATGAGGGAGGTTCGCGATGAACAAGGCCGACGCGGTGCAGGTGAAGCCGGAGAGCTATCGTTTCGTTGCGAGCGGCAACATCCCGAACAACGCGCGGCTGCCGCTGCTGGTCTATCGCGGCGTGCTCGAGACCGGCAAGGATGCGGCCGCCTCGTGCGAGGCGCTGTTCACGCGCCATCACTGGCCGGCCGCGTGGCGCAACGGCGTCTATGACTACCACCACTATCACACCACGGCGCACGAGGTGCTCGGCATCGTGAGCGGCACCGCGCGCGTGCGCTTCGGCGGGCCGAACGGTCAGGCGGTCGATATCGGGGCCGGCGACGTGATCGTAATTCCGGCCGGTGTCGCGCATCGCAACGAGGGCGCCAGCAGCGACTTCCTGGTGGTCGGCGCCTACCCGGAAGGGCAGGACTGGGACATTTGCCCGGCAAAGCCGGACGAGCGCGGGTGCGCCGAAGCCGATATCGCCCGCGTGCCGCCGCCGCCCGCCGATCCCGTCTACGGCAAGGACGGGCCGTTGATGCAGCAATGGCGCTGATTCGCCGGTTGTGAACCGCATCACAGCACCGCTCGGCCGATCCTTGTAACCCATCGCCCTGTCGCTCGCACCGCGGGCGATGGCAAGACGGGAGATGGTGATGGGACTGACGGACTGCCGGGGTGTTCCGGTTTCAACCAACAACCGCGCTTCGCTCGAGGGTTTCGAGCGGGCGCTCAAACTGCTCAACGGCTACTTCCTCGATCCGCTCGCGACGATCGACAGGGTGCTGGAGCAGGATCCGAATTTCGTGCTCGGACATTGCTTTCGGGCCGCGCTGATGATGATTTCGACGGAGCGCGGCGCCATGCCGGAGTTGCAGCGCAGCGTCGAGGCGGCGGAGCGGCTGCTCGAAACGGCGAATGAGCGCGAGTGCGGCCATATCGGCGCGCTGCGCGTCTGGCTCGACGGCGACTTCCAGCGCGCCTCGGATCTGTACGGGCGACTCCTCGTACACTATCCGCGCGACCTGTTCGCGTTGCAGATCGCGCACACGTGCGATTTCCTGCTGGGGCAATCGATGACTTTGCGGGACCGCGTCGCGCGAGTCCTGCCCTATTGGGACAAGGATATGCCGGGCTACGGTTATGTGCTCGGCATGTATGCCTTCGGCCTCGAAGAGATGAACGACTATCGACGCGCCGAGGACATGGGCTGCCGCGCGCTCGATCTCGAGCGTCGCGACCCATGGGCGGTACATGCGGTGGCCCATGTGATGGAGATGGAGGGCCGCGTCGCCGACGGCATCGCCTTTCTGACCCAGCGGCGCGATGACTGGGCGCAGGACAACATGTTCGCCTATCACAACTGGTGGCATCTCGGGCTCTATCACCTCGATCTGGGGCAAACGGATCGCGCCCTGGAGCTCTACGACACTGCGATCCGGCCGAAGCCTTCGAGCGTCGCGATGGAGATGGTCGATGCCTCGGCGATGCTGTGGCGGCTTTACCTGCGCGATATCGATGTCGGGACGCGCTGGAAGGAGCTGGCAGATAGCTGGGCGCCGAGTGTCGAAGATGCGTACTACGCCTTCAACGACGTGCACGCGACGATGGCTTATGTCGGCGATGGCCGGCTGGGCGAAGCCGAGCGCGTGATCGCCGCGCTCGAGCGCCGCGCCAAGGGTGCGGGCACCAACACGATGATGACGCGCGAGGTCGGCCTGC
>DATAAP010000479.1:0-4479 GCA_036260035.1 Alphaproteobacteria bacterium
GTTCGGTATTAGAACAGAACGCATGCGCGTCACCGCCACAGGCGCGGACGCGCGCGGGCGAGGGGAGAGCCATCATGGACAAGGTCCGTCAGATCCTGTTCGTGCCGCCCGCTCCGATCGTGTGGGCGGAGCATCTGGGCGCTTTCCGGGAAAACGGCATCGAGCTCGAAACCACGCAGACGCTGTCCTCGGACCAGATCGGCCAAGGCCTGGCGGACGGCACGTGGGACGTCGGCATTGCCGTCATGGATAACGTGATCGCGTGGAATGCCGAGCGCTCGGCCGGCTTGCAGATTATCACTCAGCTCGAGCGCTCGACCATCATGCGCTTTTGCGGCGTGCCCGAATACGGCACGCTCGCGGATGCGGCCGCGGGCACAATTGCCGTCGATTCCACGACCAATGGCTTCGTGCTGGTGCTCTATCGGGCTCTCGCGCGGGCCGGCATCGACTGGCGCACCTGCCGCTACGACACGGTCGGTGGCGTTCGCCACCGCTTCGAGGCCATGGCCGCCGGTAAGGCTGCGGCTTCGATCCTCATCCCTCCCTTCGATGCGATGGCGCGCGAGAAGGGCTTCAAAATCCTGTGGGACGGCAAGGACATCGCGCCGGCGTACCCGGGCGTGGTCGTGGCCGCCCGCGCGGCATGGTTGGCCGAGCGGCCCAATGTGGCGGTTAGATATCTGGGCGCATTGCTGCGCGCGAATGAATGGGCCGCACGGCCGGAGAACGCCGCGGCAGCGCGCGCCGCCCTCGTCGCGGCCCGCTACCCCGGGCCCGCGGCCGAACGGCTCGTGCGGGAGATCGTGCCCGGGCTCGTGCCGTCTCTCGACGGATGGGCGGAGGTCGTAGCCTTGCGGCGCGAATGCGGCTTGCTGCCGACACCGGAGCCATCGGCGGCCGTGATCAACACGACCCTGCTCGATCGGGCGCGAGCGCCTGGCAGCGGGTGGCGGGACTTGGTCAAGTAGGGGCTTCGAATGTTCGAGTACTTTCCGACACACTACTCCTGGAATCTCGGTCTTCTTATGGCCGCGCAGCTCGGCGGCGAATTGAGCGAGATCGATGAAGCGTGCCGGCCGTTGGTCGAGGTCGCCAAGCGGCCCGGCGTGCGCGAGGATCCCGAGGCGCAGGCGCTGTGGCTCGGCCGGTGGTCGGATCTGGCGCGCAAGGTCGAGGGACTTGCGCGCAAAGACGAAGAAGCGTCGCACCGATTCAGCGCGGGCCGGAAATATCTGCGCGCCTGCGTCTACTACATGACGGCCGAGCGCATGGCGAGCCATCGCAAGCCGGAGAAACTGGCGCTCTACAAGAGCATGATCGCCGCCTTCCGCAAGGGTGTTGCGCTGCGCGGCGAGCCGATCGAATTCCTCGACATCCCCTATGAGGGGACGACGCTCCCGGCATTGTTCTATCGTGCGCCCGACGGCGGCAGGCGTCCGACGATGATCCATTTCGACGGTTTCGATGTGACCAAGGAATGGATGCATCTGTCCGGCATGGGGCGCGAGCTCGCGGCGCGCGGCATCTCGACCCTGATGGTCGACCACCCCGGAATCGGTGGCGCGCTCCGGCTGCAGGGCCTGCCGACGCAGCCGGATACCGAGCGCTGGGCGCGCGCCGCCATGGACTATCTCGAGACGCGCGCCGACGTCGACGCGAAGCGCGTCGGCGTGATCGCCATGAGCCTCGGCGGCTACTATGCGCCGCGCGCGGCGGCCTTCGAGAAGCGGCTGGCGTGTTGCGTTGCATGGGGTGCCAGGTGGGACAACGCGCTGTCGCACGGGCGCATTCTGCGCGATCCGAACGCGGCGCGCTCGGTCACCGGTTGGGTCGATCATGCGCTGTGGGTCTACGGCGCGAAGCATGTCGACGAGGCCGCAGAGAAGATCGCCGCGATGACGCTCGAGGGAATCGCCGAGAAAATCGAATGCCCGCTGCTGGTCGTGCATGGCGAGAACGACCGTCAGGTGCCGCTCGACCAGGCACACAAGACGGTGGATGCGGCGATCAACAGCCCGCGTCGCGACCTGAAGATCTTCACTGCCGCGGAAGGCGGCGTTGAGCACTGCCAAGGCGACCTGTTCTCGATCGGCATCGACTGGATGGCGGATTGGATCGCGGACGTGCTCAATCCGCCGTGATCGGGTGCGAGCGCTGTCTTGCAGGCCCGGCGCAATAACGAATGACATTTGCTGTTGACAAGCACCCTGCCGGCCCTAAGCTTTGAACACGGGACCATCGCGTGCCGGCAGGCATGGCGAAAGGGAAGGGCGGCAAGTTCCTCGCGCACGCGCAGCTACGGCGGCGCAAGGCAAAACGGGAGGCACATCATCATGAAGCGACAGATCGGAGCGTTCGGCATCGCGGCGGCATTGCTGCTAGCGGCGCTTCCGGCGGCGGCCCAGGAGCCGCTGCAGATCAGGATTTCGACGGTGGCGCCCGAAACCGAATTGACGGTGAAGGCGTTGCGCAGCTTCGGCGCGAAGGTCGAAAAGGCCCTGCCGGGCAAGGTGCAAGTGAAGGTCTTCCCGGGTGGATCGCTGTTCCGCCAAGGCACGGAGATCACCTCCATCCAGCGCGGCCAGCTCGAGATGGCGACGCCGCTCTTCTTCGAGATCGAGCAGCAGATCCCGGAATACGGCGTGCTGGGGGCGCCGTTCACGTTCCGGGACGCCGATCACCTGATGAAGGTGATGCGCGGCCCGATCGGGCAGGAGTTCTATGCGGCGATGGAAAAGCAGATGGATCTCATCGCCCTGGACATCGGCTACATCGGCACCCGCCAGGTGAACATCCGCCAGGCGAAGGACATCCGCACGCCAGCCGACTGGAGCGGCATGAAGCTGCGCGTGCAGCCCGGCGGGCGGACTGCGATCTCGATCGGCAAGGGGCTCGGACTTACGCCGGTTCCTATGCCGGTCACGGAGATCTATCTGGCGCTCAATTCGGGCACGATCGATGCGACCGACAGTCCGCTGCCGGTGACGCATGCCACCAAGGTCAGCGAGATCATCAAGCAGGTCACGCTGACGAACCATCTGGTACAGCCCTTCGTGCTGGTCATCGGCAAGCAGGTCTGGACCAAGCTGAAACCAGATGAGCAGACCGCGGTGCGCGCTGCCGCGAAGGAGGCAGCCGACGAGCTCTTCAACGACACGCTGGGCGAGGAGCGCAGCCTCGTGAAGGAGTTCGAAGCAAAGGGCATCAAATTCGTCACGCCCGACCGCGCTGCGTTCCAAGCGGCGATGACCAAGCAGCTCACGGAAGACGGCCTCTCGGGCAAGTGGAAGCCGGGCCTCCTCGAGACGATCTCGGCCGTCAAGTAAACTTCAGCGGCCGGCGCCCCGCCGGGGCGCCGGCCTGCAGCCGACCATGGCCGCAAGACTCGTCCATCTCGCACGTTGGGTCGGAGCGGTGGCCTTTCTGATGGTCTTCGGCGTCTTCGTGGCCGCCGTGTTCATGCGGTACGTCGTGGGCAGCCCGATCCAATGGTCGGACGAGTTCGTCACCATTGCCGCAATGTGGATCGTGTTCTGGATGTCGGCTCTCGTCATCCGCGACGACGAGCAGGTCTCGATCGACATGCTGTGGGCGGCACTGCCGCCAAGCGGCCGCCGGATCATGGGACTGGTCTCCGCGCTCTTCTTCGGCGCGGTGTTTGCCATCGCCGTACCTCCGGTGCTGGACTATGTGCTGTTCCTGTGGCGCACGCGCACCAATGTCCTCGAATGGCGGCTCGATTTCGTCTTCATGTGCCTCCCGCTGTTCTTCGCGGCCGTGGTCTTGCGGTGCGCATTGACCGTTTTCAGGCTGCTTTCCCCGTCGTGGCGCAGTCATGTGACGCACGGCCCGGATGCCCGCCCATGACGACCGGCCTTTGGGTGCTAGTCGCGGTGTTCGCCGGCGGCATGCTGGTCCGCTTCCCCATCGCGCACACGATGATGGCGAGCGGCATCTGCTACCTGGTCGTCACCAAGCAGGATATCGGTCTTCTCGTCGATCAGGTTCTGACGACGATGCTGACCATGTACGTGCTGCTGGCGATCCCCATGTTCATTTTCGCGGCCAATCTGATGAACGCGGCGACGGTGAGCGAGCGGCTGTGGAACGCCGCCGACGCGATCGCGGGGCGCTGGCGGGGCGGCCTTGGCCACGTCACCGTGCTGGTCAGCGTTGCGTTTTCCAGCATGAGCGGCAGCGCCATCAGCGATGCCGCCGGGCCTGGCATGGTCTCGGTGCGCATGATGCGCGACGTCGCGAAGTACCCGCCCGGATTCTCGGTGGCGCTAGTAGCCGCTGCGGCGACCATCGCGCCGATCATCCCGCCCTCGATCGCCCTCGTCATCTACGCCTTGCTCAGCAATGCCTCGGTCGGCGCTCTGTTCCTGGGCGGTGTCGTGCCCGGCCTGCTCATGGCAATGGCCTGCATGCTGGTCGTTGCGATCGCCGCGCGTCGCCTGAACCTGCCACGCGGCG
>DATAAP010000480.1:0-10105 GCA_036260035.1 Alphaproteobacteria bacterium
GCCCCGCGACCGCAAGTCGCCGCATCGTGTCGGCGAGATTGGGCACGCGCACTCGCGTCGGCTCGGCGCCGGGTGGGGTCACCGGCGGGAAGCCGCCGGGCAGCCAGACAGGCGCGGTGGTCGGGTAGCGGGCAAGCTCGCGTGCCGTCATCGAGACGCGGAGCGTCGTGAACCAATCGACGGGAAGCCCGCGCTCGGCGTGCTCGACGGCGGGGGCCAGCACGGTCGCCCAAGGCAGCTTGCCGAATCGCTCATGCGCCAGGCCGAGACCGTCGACCTGACCGGGAAGCGCGATCGACAGCGGCCCATGCACATTGCGGTCGTCGGCGATGCGCGGCCAGCCGAACAGGTCGCCGCCGACAGCACCCTCGATCAGCGTGAAGGCGGACGGATCAAGACGGCGCGGGCTGATCGGGCCGAAATCGACCACATGCGCGCGACGTTGCCGTGCCAGCCATACGACCATGAAGCCGATGCCGCCGAGGCCGCTGTTCCACGGCTCGAGTGCTGCGAGTGCGAAGCCGGTCGCGACCGCGGCGTCGATCGCATTCCCGCCCTCGGCGAGAATGCGCGCGCCCGCTTGGGCGGCCGTCTGGTTCTGCGCCACGACGATGCCGCCGCGCGTGCGCGCGACCGGCTTGCGGACGATCCAGTTCTGGACGGTAGTCACCGCGGGAATGTGCCCGGCCGGAGCGACGCAAGCAAGGATGTCGACGAAGCCCCGCCATGCGCTAGCATCGCCGTCCAAGGGGAGACGCCGGAATGAAGATAACCAACGTCAAGGCCTACGCGCTGCGCACGAAGCTGGACACGCCGTTCGCGTTCTCGCAGGGCTGGGTGCACGAGCGCGGCGCGGCACTCGTCGAGATCGAGACCGATGCCGGGGTCACCGGCTGGGGCGAGGCGCTGTGCCAAGGCCTGCAGCCGCCCGACATCGCTGCCGCCGTAATCAAGTCCTCGCTGGCGCCGCTCGTGATTGGCCGCGATCCGCGCGATGTCGAGGTGCTGTGGCACAAGATGTACGCGCATACGCGCGATTTCGGCGGCAAAGGCGCGGTCATCGGCGCGATCAGCGCGATCGACATCGCGCTGTGGGACATCCTGGGGCAGAGCGTGGGCCTGCCGGTCTGGCGGCTGCTCGGTGGGGCGTTCCGCAAGCGGGTGCAGGTCTACGCGACCGGCTTCTACCGCATCCGCGGGCAAGGCGAGGCGAAGCGCCTGGCCGACGAGGCCGTGCAACGCGCCAGCGAAGGCTTCACTGCCATGAAGATCAAGCTCGGCTTCGGCATTGAGGACGATCTGAAGGTCATGAACGAGATCGGCCGCGCCATCGAGGGCCGCGGCATCACCTTGATGATCGACACCAATCACGGGTACGGCTATGCCGACGCGCTGCGGCTCGGCCGAGCGTTGGCCGATTATCATCTGCGCTGGTACGAGGAGCCGGTGGTACCGGACGATCTCGACGGCTACCGCGCCTTACGTGCCGCGCTCGGCATTCCGATCGCTGGCGGCGAAAACGAGTATACCGGTTACGGATTCAAGGACCTCTTGCGCGCGCAGGCGATCGATATCGCGCAGCCGGACATCGCAGCCGCCGGTGGCTTCACCGCCTGCCGCCACATCGTAGCGCTCTGCCAAACCCATGGCGTGCAGGTGAACCCGCATGTCTGGGGCTCGTCAGTGTCGCAGGTGGCCTCGCTGCATCTCTGCGCCGCACTGCCGGTCGCACATCACGGCCTGTTCGCGTCGGAGCCGATCTTTGAATATGACTGCTCGGCGCATCCCTTCCGCATGCAGCTGATCAAAGAACCGCTCGTGCACCGGAACGGCTGGCTGGACCTGCCGCAGAGACCCGGGCTGGGCATCGAGGTCGACCGCAAGACGATCGATCAATACGCGGCATGAAATCTGCTAGGTGAGAGCCAAGCTCCGCCGTGAAGGGGTCTTGCCTTGCGCGGCGCGGTCTGGGAGAGGTGTGGCCGGACCTTCTGCGCGGAAGCACCTCGATGTTCCATCCACCGATTTCGCTCACAGCCGGGCCGCTGGAAATAACCCTTGCGCCAGCCATCGGCGGCTCGATCGCGCGTTTCACGATCGCGCGCGCTGGCGCAGTGATCAACGTGATGCGCCCGGCCGTCCCCGAGGCGCTCGCCGCGCGCGACCCGCTGGGCATGTCGAGCTTTCCGATGATCCCCTATTGCGGGCGCATCGCGCGAGCGCAGTTCGCATTCGGCGGCGAGACGTATCAGCTCGACCGCAATTTCGGCGACAGCCCGCATGCGATACACGGCAATGCCTGGCAACGCCCGTGGACGGTCGTCGGTCACCGCGCCGACAAGGCGGAGCTTGTGCTCGACCACGATGCGCGCGAGCGGCCGCGCGAATGGCCGTATTCGTATCAAGCGCGCCAGCGCTTCGCTCTGACGCCCGACGCGTTCCGCGTCGACACCGAGGTCATCAATCGGGACGAGCGACCGATGCCGCTGAGCTTCGGCCTGCATCCCTATTTTCCGGTGACGCCGCAGGCAGCACTGACGACGCGCCTCACAGGCATGTGGGAGAACGACGACGTCATGCTGCCGTGCCGTTTGGCGCCGGTGCCAAGCGACCTCGATTTCTCCGCCGGGCGGCGTCTCGCCGACGTGCTGGTTGACTCCTGTTTTGCGGGTTGGGGCGGCGAGGCGGTCTTGCGCTGGCCGGAGGCGGCGCTGGAGCTGCGGCTTGCCGCAGCGGCGCCGTTCTCGCAATTCGTCGTCTACACCCCGCCGCACCGGCAGTACTTCTGCGCCGAGCCGCAGAGCGCAGCACCCGACGCGATCAACTTGGCCGGCCGGGGGATAAAGGAGACCGGGCTCCTCGTGCTGCCGCCCGGCAAGGCTGCGCGCGCCGAGACTGTGTTCATCGTGAAGACGCTCTGAGCTTCGCCCAAAGCCCCCACCCAACAGGAGCTCGCGGCTCGAATAGAGGCCGGCCGTTTCATCCGAAGCCGGCCTCGGCAAAAAACGCTCTGATCACCTTTAGACAGAGATCGGGCCGTTCGACCTGCAGCATGTGGCTGGTGCCCGGGACGATGGCGTGGTCGAGCCCGAACTCGGCCGCGGCTTGCAAGGCGATGCCGCAGGCGGGGGTGGCTCCCGGCAGCGCCGGGTCCGCCAGCAGGAACAGAGCGGGGCTGTGTATATTCGGCAGCAACGGCCAGGTGCCCATCTCGATGTTGTGGAGGTAGACGCGCGCCTCCCACTCGCCCGGGCAGCACAGTTCGTAGCCGCCGTCTGCTGCGGGCCGGGTCACGGCGCGCGCCATCAGCTCGGCGGTCTCGGGCAGCCATAAGGACGCCGCGCGCGAGGCGCGAAACTGTGCTGCCAGCTCGTCGGGGCCGGCGAAGCACTCCGGCCGCGCGCGCGCCCATTTGGCGAGCACGTGCTCGAAGCGGTTGCCCGCCTCGCGCGCCTTGCCGTCGCGCGCGTTGAGGGCGGGATCGACCAGCACTAGCGCGTCCCAGCGCACCCCGTGCTCGACGTCGCCATGGATGTTCGCGACCGCGGACAGCGAGTGGAAGATTCCGGCGGTCGGCTTGGCGCCGAAGTGCTTGTCGATGGCGGCACGGATCGGCGCCGCGTCGCGCGCGACCTGCTGGTAGGTGTGATGCGCTTCGAGATGGCGAGGGTTCTGGCCGTGATTGCGCTGGTCGAACACGACGACCTCGAAGTCGTCGAGCAGCAGGCGCCAGAACGGGAAATAGCCGTCGATCGCGAAGCCGTTGCCATGGCTCAGGACGACGCGTGGCCGCGCCCGGTTGCCATGTCGGCGGAGACGGATGCGTGCGCCGTCGTCGAGGCTCAGCTCCTGGACAGCATGAGGAGCGGGGATGGAAATGGTCATGGTGTGTGCAAGAGCAGCGTGTGGACGAGGCATATGAACCGCTCCTGTGCAGGCGAGGCAAGCGCATTCGCCGAATGCGCGATAAGGCCGAAGCCGCTGTTGCCTGCGCCGCGCTGCTGCTCTACGGTTTGAGACAATTCGTTCCGGTCCTGGGGGCCGGCGGACCGACAACGGACGGGGAGCGTTCCATGCTGAAGGCGGCTTTCACCGCACTTGCGCGCGTGCGGTTTGCAATTCTCTCAGCGATCCTGCTTGCACTCGCAGCGCCGGCGCAGGCGCAGAAACCCGGCGGCACCTTGATCATGATGGTGCAGCCCGAGCCGCCGACGCTGGCGTCCTACCTGTCGACCTCCGGCCCAATCGGACAAGTGGCGGCCAAGATTTATGACGGCCTGCTCGAATACGACCTCGACCTCAAGCCGCAGCCGAGCCTCGCCGAATCCTGGCAGGTGGCGCCTGATGGGCTCAGCGTCACGTTCAAGCTGCGGCAGGGCGTTAAGTTCCACGACGGCAAGCCGTTCACCAGCGCTGACGTGAAGCATTCGGTTCTCGAGGTGCTCAAGAAGGTACATCCACGTGGGCCAGGCACCTTCAGGGCGGTGACGGAGATCGAGACGCCCGATGCGCAAACCGCCGTGTTCAAGCTCAGCGAGCCGGCACCGTACATGCTGCGGGCGCTGTCGGGATACGAATCGCCGATGCTGCCGAAGCATATCTTCGAAAGCGTCGATCCTCGCCAGAATCCCAAGGCGGATACGCCCATCGGCACCGGCCCGTTCAGATTTGTCGAGTGGCAGAAGGGGCAGTACATCCGGCTCGACAAGAACCGCGATTACTGGAAGCAGGGGCGGCCCTATCTCGACCGCATCGTGGCGCGCTTCGTCCCTGACGCGTCGACGCGCACCGCGGCGATGGAGAAGGGCGAGGTGCATTTCGCTGCCTTCGACGCGATCCCCTTTGTCGACGTGAAGCGCCTGCAGACGCTGCCGCATATCGCCACGACGACCCAGGGATACGAGTTCATCAATTCCGTGACGATGATGGAGATCAACACCAAGAAGGCCCCACTCGACAAGAAGGAGGTGCGGCAGGCGATCGCCTACGCGATCGACCGCAAGTTCATCATCGACAATATTTGGTATGGCTTCGGCCGGCCCTCGACGGGCCCGCTCAATGCCGACTTCGCCAAGGCCGGATTCTATACCGCCGACGTCCGCCGTTACGACGTGCCCGACCGCGTCGCCATCGCGAACAAGCTGCTGGACGACGCCGGGGTAAAGCGCGGTGCCGACGGGACCCGCTTCAAAATGACGCTCGACCTCATTCCCTACGGCGAGCAGTGGCAGCGCATGGGCGAGTACGTCAAACAGGCGCTGGCGCAAGTGGGCATCGACGTCTCGTTACGATACGAGGATGTCGCCGGGTTCCTGCGCCGCGTGTACACGAATTACGACTTCGATATGACGGCCAACTTCCTCTATGGCCTTGCCGATCCGGTGATCGGGGTGCACCGCCAGTACACGACGGACCAGATCCGCCAGGGTACGGTGTTCGTTAACAGCACGCGTTACTCGAATCCGAAAGTCGACGACCTCCTCAAGCGCGCGACGACCGAGAACGATCCGGCCAAGCGCGCCGCGCTCTACTTCGATTTCCAGAAGACGGTCGTCGAGGATTCGCCGATCGTCTGGGTCTTCGACATGCAGTTCGTGAACATCTACAACAAGAAGTTCCACGACCTAGTTGTTTCCCCGCTCGGCGTCTACAGCTCGTTCGACCGGGCGTGGATGGAATAGCATTGATGCACCGGTGCCGGGCGTCTCCGGCACCGGCTGTTCTACACAGGACTTCGACGTGAGGCGGCTCCGCTTCATCGCCCGGCGTTTGCTGCAGGCCGTGCCGACGATCCTGCTGATCGTCGTCATCAACTTCCTCCTGCTGCATCTCGCACCGGGCGACGCTGCTGATGTCCTGGCGGGCGAGGCAGGCTCGGCCACGCCGGAGTACATGGCTGCCCTGCGCGCGCGGTTCGGCCTCGACCAGCCGCTCTACGTGCAGCTCTTCGTCTATCTCAAGAACATCCTCTCGCTCGATCTCGGCTATTCGTTCCGCCACAATCAGCCTGTCCTTACGCTCATCTTGGACCGGCTCGGACCGACCCTGCTGCTGATGGCGACCACACTCGTGCTGTCGGTCAGTATCGGCGTGCTGCTCGGCCTGCTGGCTGCGACCGGCCTGCGCACCTGGCGCGACAATATCATCTCGGTGCTGGCGCTGGTCTCTTACGCCACGCCGCTGTTCTGGCTTGGTCTGATGCTGATCATCATCTTTTCGATTCAGCTCGACTGGCTGCCAACCAGCGGCATGGAGACGATCGGCGCCTTCTATGAGGGCTGGGACCGCGTCGCCGATATCGCGCGCCATCTGGTGCTGCCCGCCGTGACGCTGTCGCTGTTCTACCTTGCCGTCTACACGCGCCTGATGCGGGCGGCGATGCTGGAGCAGGCTGGCATGGACTATGTCACCACGGCGCGGGCTAAGGGGCTGACCGAACGCCGCATCACCTTCGGCCATGTGCTGCGCAACGCGCTGCTGCCGGTGATCACCGTGGCGGGCATTCAGACCGGCGGGCTGATCGGCGGATCGGTGGTAGTGGAGACGATCTTCGGCTGGCCGGGGCTGGGGCTTCTGGCCTTCCAGTCGCTGTTCGCGCGTGACCTCAACCTGCTGTTCGGCATCTTCTTCCTGTCGGCGTGCCTGGTCGTCGTCGTCAACGTGATCGTCGACCTGATCTACGCGCTGCTCGACCCGCGCATCGAGATTGCCTGATGGGCGGTTTCTGGCACCGGTTCGCCCGCAATCGTTCGGCCGTCCTTGGCCTCGCGATTCTCGCCATCGTGCTGCTGATGGCCGCCGCGGCGCCGCTGCTCTATCCTGGCTCGCCCTTCGCGCTCGCCGGCCGGCCGCTGTCCGGCCCGTTCGGCGAATTCCTGTTCGGCACCGACACGCTTGGCCGCAACGTCGCCGCCGGCATCGCGCATGGGGCGCGTACCTCCCTGCTGATCGGCCTAATCTCGACGGCGGTCGCCGTGCTGCTCGGCGTGCTGATCGGCGGTGTTGCCGGCTATTACGGCGGCCGGGTCGACGATCTGCTGATGCGGCTGACGGAGATCTTCCAGACGATCCCGTCCTTCGTCTTCGCCATAGTGCTGGTTGCGGTGATGAGCCCTTCGGTCCACAGTACGGTGATCGCCATCGCCGTGGTATCGTGGCCGGGCGTCGCGCGGCTCGCGCGCGGCGAATTCCTGTCGATGCGGCGGCGCGAGTTCGTGCAGTCCTGCGTCAGCCTGGGCATGGGCGACCTGCGCATCATGTTCCGGCAGATCCTGCCCAACTGCCTGTCGCCGATCATTGTGACGGCCTCGCTGCTCGTCGCCACCGCGATCCTCATCGAGTCTGGGCTAGCCTTCCTTGGCCTCGGCGATCCGAACGTGATGAGTTGGGGCTTCCAGGTCGGGGCCGGCCGCACCGTGCTGCGCAGCGCATGGTGGATCTGCACCTTTCCGGGCATCGCCATCCTGCTGACGGTGCTGGCGATCAATTTGGTGGGCGAGGGGCTCAACGATGCCCTCAACCCGCGCCTGAGGTCGGCATGAGCGACGCTGTGCTGCGGGTCGAGAACCTGCACGTGACCTTGCCGCCCCGTGCGGACCGCAGCCATGCCGTCGAAGACGTCAGCTTCGACCTACGCCGCGGCGAGTTGGTGTGCCTCGTCGGCGAGTCCGGCTCCGGGAAGTCGGTGACGGCTCGGGCGGTCATGGGCCTACTGGCGCCACGTGTGGTGGCCAGCGCCGGGCGCATTCTGTTCAACGGCGAGGACTTGCTACGCATCCCGCCAGAGCGGTTGCGCGCAATCCGCGGCGCAGAGATCTCGATGATCTTCCAGGAGCCGATGACCGCGCTCAACCCTCTGATGACCATCGGCCGCCAGATCGACGAGGTGCTGAGCACGCATACCCAGCTCTCCGCGGCGGCACGGCGCGAGCGGCTTCTTGCATTGCTGAGCGACGTGCATCTGCCTGATCCCGCTAGCCTGATCGAGGCGTACCCACACCAGCTCTCGGGCGGGCAGCGGCAACGCGCGATGATTGCCATGGCGCTGGTGCTCGAGCCCAAGATCCTGATCGCCGATGAGCCAACGACCGCGCTGGACGTGACGACGCAGGCGCAGATCCTGCAGCTCATCCGTGAGCTGCAGGCGGCGCATGGTACGGCGGTGCTGTTCATCACGCATGATTTCGGCGTCGTCGCCGAAATTGCGCATCGCGTTGCGGTAATGCAGAACGGCAAACTCGTCGAGATGGAGGAGGCGAGCCGCGTGCTCAACCAGCCGCGCCATCCCTACACGCAGCGCCTGATCGCGGCGGTGCCGAGCCTCACGCCGAGGCTGCGCACGGCGTCGCAAGGTCCCGTTGCGCTGACCGCGACGAAGGTGACCAAGACCTTCCGCACCGGCGGCGGCTTGCTGTCGCGCGAGCGCCGCGTCGTGCACGCGGTGAAGGACGCTTCGATTGCGCTGCGGCGCGGCGAGACGCTTGGCCTGGTCGGTGAGTCCGGGTCGGGCAAGTCGACGCTAGCGCGCTGCATCATCCGCTTGATCGAGCCGGACGGCGGCCAGGTGCGGCTCGGCGAGCTTGACCTGACGGCGCAGACGCGGCGGAGCCTGCGGCGGCATCGGCGGCGCATCCAGATGGTCTTCCAGGATCCGTTCGGCTCGCTTAACCCGCGCTACAAGGTCGGACATCTCGTCGCCGAGGGGCCGATCATCAATGGCGTCGATGCAGTAGCGGCGCGGGCACGCGCTATCGAGCTGCTTGGCCTCGTCGGCCTCGATGCCCGCGCCGCGGACCGATTTCCCCACGAATTCTCGGGTGGCCAGCGGCAGCGCATCGCGATCGCGCGCGCGCTGGCGTTGGAGCCGGAGATCCTCGTCGCCGACGAGCCTGTCTCCGCGCTCGACGTCTCGGTGCAGGCGCAGGTCCTCGATCTGCTCGCCGGCATACGCCACAGGCTGAACCTGTCGATGCTGTTCATCACGCACGACCTGCGCGTGGCCGCTCAGGTCTGCGACACTATCGCCGTGATGCGCCATGGCGAGATCGTCGAGACCGGCCCGACGGCCGAGGTGTTCGCGCGGCCGCAGCACACCTATACGCGCGAGCTATTCGCTTCCGTGCCCGGCCGCGCCTGGAGTCAGCGGGCCTGCAGGCGCTAGTTCGCGCGTTCTAGCAGGCCTCGAGCGATCACTTGCGCCTGGATCTCGGCGGCGCCTTCGAAGATGTTGAGAATGCGCGAGTCGACGAGGACGCGGCTGACCGGGAATTCCTCCGCGTAACCATTGCCGCCATGGATCTGCACGGCGGCGTCGGCATTCGCCCAGGCGACGCGCGCGGCGAGAAGCTTCGCCATGCCGGCCTCGACATCGCAGCGCCTGCCGCTGTCTTTCTCGCGCGCCGCGAACAGGGTGAGCTGGCGCGCCAACATGGTCTCGACCGCTATCCAGGCGAGCTTGCCGTGCACGCGCGGGAAGGCGGCAATCGGCTTACCGAACTGGTGCCGCTCCTGCGCGTAGCTCATACCGAGATCGAGGGCGCTCTGGGCGACGCCGACGGCGCGCGCCGCGGTTTGGATACGCGCGGTTTCGAACGTCTCCATGAGCTGCTTGAAGCCGCGGCCCTCGGCTCCGCCGAGCAGGTTCTCGACCGGCACGGCGAAGCGGTCGAAGGCGATGTCGTACTCGCGCATGCCGCGATAGCCAAGCACCTTGATCTCGCTGCCGCTCATGCCGGACGCGGGGAAAGGAGTCTCGTCGCTGCCACGCGGCTTCTCGGCGAGCAGCATCGATATGCCGCGATAGCCGCTGTCAGGTGCGCCGGTCCGCACTAGTAGCGTCATCAGGTCGGCGCGCGCCGCATGCGTCGCCCAGGTCTTGTTTCCGGTGACGCGATAGACGGGACCGTCGCGCACCGCGCGCGTGCGGATGTTGGCGAGGTCGGAGCCGATGTCCGGCTCGGTGAACACCGCCGTGGGCAGCACCTCGCCGGAAGCGATGCGCGGCAGCCATTTCCGCCTCTGCTCGTCGGTGCCGCCGGTGCGGATCAACTCGGCTGCGATCTCGGAGCGCGTCGCCAGCGAGCCCACCGCCAGCGAGGCGCGAGAC
>DATAAP010000481.1:0-8644 GCA_036260035.1 Alphaproteobacteria bacterium
TCTACGACCTGGTCTGCTTCTTCGACTGCCTCCACGATATGGGGCGGCCGGTCGACGCGGCCACGCACGCCGCGCGCTGCCTCGCGAAGGACGGCACTGTGATGCTGGTGGAGCCGTTCGCCGGCGACCGCGTCGAAGACAACATCAATCCGGTCGGCCGGCTCTATTACGCCGCTTCCACCGTGTTGTGCTGCGCCCACGCGATCTCGGAGAACGGCACGCATGTGCTCTGGGCGCAGGCCGGCGAAGAACGACTCCGCAAGGTCTTCACGCAGTAAGGCTTCCGCCATTTCCGGCAGGCGGCGAAAACGCCATTCAATCTGATCCTGGAGGCACGGCTGTAGCATCGTCAAACGCGAACGGCGGAGACGGGCGCGCGGACGGCAATCGGCCGCGCGCCTCCTCCTCCGCCTTGTGCGGACGCAAGCTACTTCGCGCCGCCGCGATCGCGGATTAGCTTCGCGAAGTCCTCGCGGCAGAAGAACTCCGCCCAGCCGAGCGCCGTTGCATCGTATTTGTCGTCGCGAATATTCGGATCGGCGCCGGCATCGAGCAGCATGCGCGCGATGTCGATGGCGCCGTTCTCCACCGTCATGTGCAGCGCGGTGTGATTGCAGTCCCACATGAGGCGCTTGGCGTTGACATCGACGCCGTGGGCGACAAGCCAGCCGATCGCTTCTGCATTCCTCTTTCGCACGCACTGATGCAGCGCGATCGTGTCGCCGCCGTTCGGACCGATCCGCGGAGGGTTCTCGCGCAGCATCCGTTCGGCCTCGTCGTAGCGCTTGAGGGTCACCGCCGTCAGGAAATCCAGCCTCGCGCCGGCGTTCAGCAGATCGGCCACGATTCGGGCATCGGCATTCTCCTGTGATGCCGTGGTGAGCGGGGTGGCGCCGGTCGCATCTGCCGCATTGGGATCGGCGCCGAGATCGAGAAGCAGCCGGACGATCGCCGCCCGGTCCTTCGCCGCCGCATGGTGGAGCGGCGTGCGGCGGTGCTGGTTCCGGGTCATCCGCGCCGCCAGCAGCGAGCGGTCGCGCGCGATCATCTCGCGCACCGCATCGGCCCGGTCGAGCGCGATCGCCGTCCAGAGGTTCAGCCGCGCTCCATGCGCGAGCAGGTATGCGGCGATGTCCTCGCGCACGCGCTGGAAGCAGGTCGCCCAGCCCAGCACGCCGACGCCGTAGTCGTCGTTCTCGGCGACCACATCGGCGCCGGCCTCGACAAGGATGCGGACGGTTTCGAGATCACCGTGCAATGCCGCCAGATGGAGCGCGTTCGCATTGTCGGGAAAATCGCGCCGGTTCACATCGGCGCCGCGTTCGATGAGCAGGCGCAGGCAACGGTGCTGGCTGCGGAGCGCGGCAAGGTGCAGGGCCGTTCCCTTCTGGAAGCCGCCGCCAAGCGCGTCGATCAGATCGGGGCGCGCATCGAGCCGCGCGCGCAACGCCTCGGCGTCGCCTTTCGACGCGGCATCGATGATGTCGTGGACCGCCTGCACCGTCTCTTTCGACCGGGGCTCGCGCCCATGCGCCTCGCGCGCGAGAAGCTCCAGCGACTCGAAGCGCGATTCCTTCGCGATCTGGTGGATGGTGCGGCCGTCCGCGTCCATCGTGTAGGGGTCGAAGCCGGCGGCAAACGCCTCGCGTACCGTCTCCACGTCGCCCGCGCGCGCCGCCGCGAAGACGCGTTCATGGTCGTGCCGGGCCGGTGCGCGCGCATCGACATACGCCTTCAGCGCGCGCCAGCTGCTGAAGCCGTATTCACGCGCGAGCGCAAGCTGCGCCTCATGCAGCTTCGCGTCGGGTCGGATCTTGCGGAATTCGTTAAGCCGCTGCTTCGCGGTCTTGCGCAGCCAGTCGATATCGGGCCGCGCGGGCAGGGATTTGGCCATGGGATACCTTCTTTCTCTACGCCCGGCGACCGCGCCTCTCGGGCAAGAAAGAAGGAGGGATCAGAACAGTGCTGGAGGCGGGTTCAACCCTTCACGCGGTCCGTCGGTCGCCTGCTCGACCGCAGGACAGGCTAGGGAGGCCCGGTCAAGGTGTCAACGCCGCGGCGTTGGCGCGAGTGCCGACGATTGCGGCCTGCATCCCAACCGGGTCGGTCGAGCAGCGTGGCTTCTTTTTGCCATTGGCCCTAACCGCCTGCTTATTGCTCAGCCATATGGCAGCGGTGCCGGTTGCTAATGGCGAGCTTTGCTGTTGCCTTCCAAGCGCGACCGGCTGCTTACAGCCGCTTGAGCCGCGACCCGCGCGGATGCGGCTGTCATGGAGTCTCGCGTCAAGCCCGGCGAGATCCTTGTTTTCTCAGCGGTCCCTCTCATTCCGGCTGCGATGCGGCCGCCCCGCCATCCCTGCAACCATCTCCCGTCCACGCGGACATCGGATTGAAACATCGCCAGCGCATCGTCGCAGTTCTCAACAAGGAGTGACGCGATGACGGAGATGACGGTCAGGTCGGCGGAACGGATCCTGCAGCTCGGCAGCGCCTTCTGGGCGTCGAAGACCTTGCTCAGCGCAATCGAGCTCGGCCTCTTCACGCGCCTGGCAGAAGAGGGGCCGCAGGACCTTGCCACGTTGCGCGCGGCGCTGCGCCTGCACGAGCGCGGGGCGCGCGACTTCCTCGATGCGCTGGTCGCGCTCGGCATGCTGCAGCGCCTCGCTGACGGCCGCTACACCAACACGGTTGAGACCGAGACGTATCTCGACCGCAACAAACCGTCCTATGTCGGCGGCATGCTCGAGATGATGAATGCGCGCCTCTACCGCTTCTGGGGCAATCTCACGCACGCGCTGCAGACCGGCCTGCCGCAGAACGAGATCCGTAGCGGCGAGCCCGACCTGTTCACCGCGGTGTACTCGGAGCCGGCACGGCTCGAACAGTTCCTGCGCGCCATGACGGGCCTCAGCTTGCCGACGGCGCGCGCCATCGCCAGTGCGTTTCCGTGGCGCGAGCAGCGCAGCTTCGCCGATATCGGCTGCGCGCAGGGCGGGCTGGTTGCGGAGATCGCACACGCACATCCGCATCTCGCCGGCTACGGCTTCGACCTGCCGCCGGTCCGGCCCGTGTTCGAGGCCTACATCAAGCGCCACGAACTCGACCGCCGCGTCGGCTTCAAGGCAGGCGACTTCTTCAAGGATCCGCTGCCGCAGGCCGACGTGCTGGTGATGGGGCACATCCTCCATGACTGGAGCCTGCCCGAGAAGAAGATGCTGCTGCGTAAGGCGTACGAGGCGTTGCCGCGCGGCGGTGCCTTGATCGTCTACGACGCGATGATCGACGACGGCAGGCGCGAGAACGCCTTCGGCCTGCTGATGAGCCTCAACATGCTCATCGAGACAACGGCCGGTTTCGACTACACCGGCGCCGATTGTCGCGACTGGATGCGCCAGGCGGGATTCCGCGACGTGCGCACCGAGAAGCTGCAGGGCCCGTATTCGATGACGGTCGGCATGAGATAGTTCATCGGGCCGCGCGTCCATCGCGATTGGGCGCAAAGGCGTCCAGCAGCGCCTTGCGCCACCAGCGATGGCCGGGATCGTTGTGGAAGCGCTGATGCCACCACAGATACGCATCGCCGCGCGGCAGATGGAGCGGCGGCGTGTGGATCTCGATTGGAAGGATGCGCGCGCCGTATTCGGCGATGGCGCGCGGCACCGTGGCGATCATATCGGAGGCGGCGACCATATGCGGCGCACCTACGAAATGCGCCACGGTGGCACCGACGCGCCGCTGCCGCCTGCGCTTCGCCAGCACCGCATCGACCATGCCGCTGTCGCGCCCGGCCGTGCTGACCAGCACGTGCGGCAGGCTGAGATAGGTCTCGAGGTCGAGCCCCTTCTTCGCCAGCGCCGGGTGGCCCTTGCGCGCGATGCACAGGAACGGCTCGCTGCAGATCAGGCTGCGCATCAGGCCGCGGTCGAGGGCGAGAATCTGCTCGACCTCGCCGCCGGCCAGCACAGTGTCGAGCTGGCCCGCCGCCAGCGCCTCGGCGAGGCCGGGTCCGAGCGGCCGCACGCGGATGTCGATACCGGGCGCTTCCTTCCGCAGCCGCGCGAGCAACACTGGCAGGCCGGTGACCTCCGGATGGTCGACGGTGGCAAGCGAGAAGACGCGCGTCGAGCTCGTCGGCTCGAATCCGACATCGCGGTTGAGTACGCGCTCGAGCTCGGCCAGGCCGAGCCGCAGCGGAGCTATCAGCTCGATCGCCAGCGGTGTGGGCACCATGCCATAGCGGTCGCGCACCAGCAGTTCGTCGCGATAGAGCGCGCGCAGCCGGTTGAGCGCGTGGCTCACCGCGGGCTGGGTGACGCCCAGCCGGGCGGCGGCGCGCGTGACACTGCGCTCGGCCATGACGGCATCGAGCACCAGAAACAGCTTCAGATTCGCCTCGGTCAGATGCATCCGCTTCATGGGCGCATGATGCGCATGAATTTGATTCATGTCTATCGCGGACGCATTCTGCGCCCGATCTAATATCAGGGGAAACACTATGACCGCTCGCAACGGGAACTACGCCAACCGCTTCGACCTCTATCGCAGTGCGCACAAGGGCGTGCGCAAGGCTTTGTTCGATGCTGTCACGCGCATCGGGGCCGCCGACTGCCGCAACCCTGCGGAGGCGTCCGCGGCGGCGGAGTTGGCGCGCGGCATCGTTGCGCTGTCGCGAAAGCATATCGGCTCCGAGACGCGCTTCATCCATGGCGCGGTAGAGGCGCGCGTGCCCGGGCTCATGCGCGCCCTCGATCACGCGCATGACGACCACACGCAGCAGCTCGACTGGATCGAGGCGGTCGCGCGCGACCTCGAGGCAGCGCCGGTGGCTATGCCGCGCATGGCGCTCGGCGCCCGGCTTTATGAATCCGTCGCGCTGTTCGTCTCGGCGGAGCTGGCGCACATGGCGCAGGAGGAGCAGACGATTATGCCCGAGCTGTGGCGCCTGTTCTCCGACGAGGAGCTCATGGGCATGCAGCAGGCGATCATTGCCGCACTCGGCCCCGACGGGCTGGCGATGTTCCTGCGGCCGATGCTGCCGGCGATGAGCCCGCCGGAGCGCGCGACGATGCTGGTGGGCCTGAAACAGGGCCTGCCGGAGGCGCAGTGGGACGGCGTGTGGCGGCTCGCGGGCACCGTGCTCGATCCGGCGGCGTTGACGGCACTCGCGGCGGCGCTCGATCCGAGCGGAGCGAGCGCGCCGACCTCGCGTAAGCTGCTGCAGATTGACTTCCCATACCACGGCCCGTGGGCGGAGGAGATGGCGTCCTCGCTGCTGGGCCTCGCTCAAGAGATTTCGGCCACACCTGGCCTGATCTGGAAGATCTGGACCGAGAACGTACAGTCGTGCCGCACCGGCGGCATCTACCTCTTCGCCGATGCTGCCTCGCTCGAAGCCTATCGCCGCGTGCATCTGGCGCGCCTGGCGCGACTCGGCATCAGCGGCGTCGAGGCAAAAGTCTTTGACGTCAACGAGCGGCTCGGCGCCGTGAACCATGCGCCGCTGGCAGCGTGATCGGGGCATTCATGACGGCTTGAGCAGGGTCGTTGATGCATTGCCGTCGACGCTTTCCTCCGCGCTAGGAAGGACCCGCTACCTCCGGGGCCCAGCCATTGCGGCGCTCACATTCGGCCGCACGGAGACGGCGGTATTCGTGCTCGCAATGCTCGTCCGCATGGGCGTTTCCCGCGCGGCCGGCGGAAAGCACGCGCAGATTGGCCCGGCGCGCGTAGCACTGCGCCGGTTAGCACTGCCCCGGTTCAATGGGCCGGTTCGATCCGCGGCCCGGCAAGAGCCGCTGCCGGCTCGAGGACGAAGAGCCGCAATTCCTCAGGGAGGCCTTTCGCAGCATGCCGGCCCAGGTCGCGAAAGCGCAATCCGGAGCCTGCGACGAGATCGCGCACTGTGCTCGAAACGTAGACCTCGCCCGGGCCCGCAAGATCGGCGATGCGCGATGCCATATGCACGGCAATGCCGCCGATGTCCTCGCCTTTCAGCTCGACTTCACCGGTGTGGACGCCGCTGCGGATGTTGAAGCCGAGCTCGATGTGTATGCGCTCGGCGATATCGTTGGCACAGCGAACGGCTCGGGCTGGACCGTCGAACGTGGCCAAGAAGCCGTCGCCCAGCGCCCTGATCTCGCGTCCACGGTAGCGGGTGATCTCGCGTCGCACGATCTGGTCATGCTGCTCCAGCACTCGGCTCCAGCCGCGGTCTCCGAGCTCGACGGCGCGCCGGGTCGAATCCACGATATCGGTGAACAGGACCGTTGCGAGCACTCGGTCGACATCGACATGTGCGCGCGAGCCGGTGAAGAACTCCTCGAGCTCCGACAGGATGCTGTCGCTGTCGCCCACCCAGGCGACGTGATCACTTCCTGCCAGTTCTACGTATTTCACAGTCGGAATGTTCTGGCCGAGAAATCGGCCTGCGCCGACATTCACGCGTGAATCGCCTGCACGATGCAGGACCAGCGTCGGCACGCGGATGGATCGCACGACATGCCGAACGTCGATCTCGCAGTTCATGCGCGTCAGCGCGATCACGGCGGAAGGGCTGGCGCCCAGCCGCTCGAATTTCGCCCACCAGGCGCGAAACCGGTCGTCGTTGGCGCGGCTCGGCGCGAAGAATCGGACGGAGTCGCCAGTCCCCCAGCGCGTCTCGATCGCGTCAATAAACGACTGAACCCTGTCAGGAGCGAGCACAAAGGACGAGAAATGCGGATACGTGCCATAGAGGGCGAGCGCGTGGACGCGGTCGGGATAGGTCGCCGCGAACAGCATGCTCATGGCACCTCCTTCCGAAATTCCGAACAGTCCCGCGCGTTGCGATCCCGCAGCGTCCATGACTGCCCGCACGTCGTCCATGCGCTGTTCCAGCGTCGGAATGCTGGCGACCCGGTCCGAGAGCCCGGTGCCGCGCTTGTCAAAAAGAATGAGGCGTGAGAACGAGGATAGACGGGTCAAGAATCGCGCGAGATTCGGATCTTCCCAGGAGTTCTCCACGTTCGAGACGAATCCGGGGACGAAAACGACATCGAGCGGCCCGTCGCCCACCACCTGATAGGCGATATGGACGTCGCCGCTCTTGGCATAGCGCGTCACAGGTGGCTGCATGGCCAAGGTCCCCGGAACAACAACTGCATTGTAAACGAGCTGCGGCCGGTACGACAGCCGTCCTCGCGGCTACTCCGCGTAGATCATCTTGCGGGTCATGCCGCCGTCGACGACGAAATTGGCGCCCGTGATGAATCCGGACTCCGGCCCGATCAGATAGGCGACCAGCGCCGCGATATCCTCCGGCCGGCCGACGCGGCCGACGAGGTGCTGCGCGTGATCCTCGGACCGCAGCTTGGCCTTCCTGCGCTTCGCTGCTTTCTTCCAATCCGAGACATCGATCCAGCCCGGGCTGATGCAGTTGACGCGCACCTCGGGCCCGAGGCTTGCGGCTAGCGCGTGCGTCAGCGCGACGATCCCGCCCTTGGAGGCGGCGTAGGATTCCGTGTTCGGCTCCGACATCAGCGCACGGGTCGAGGCGATATTGACGATAGCGCCGCTGCGCGCCTTGAGTGCAGGGGCCGCGTGCTTCGCGAAAAGCATGCAGCCGGTGAGGTTGGTGTCGATCACCCGACGCCACTCGTCGAGCGAAAGCTCGGCGAGCGGTTTCACGATGTTGATCCCTGCATTGTTGATCAGCGCGTCGAGCCCGCCGAAACGCATTTCGCATTCGTCGATTGCGCGGCGCGCGTCGGCGTCGCGCGATACATCGGTTTGGATGAAGGCGATGTCACCCTTTGTCTTGTATTCGCGCTCGGCTTCCGCGCCGGCCTCAGCGTCCGCCTCGGCGACGACCACGCGCATGCCGCGCTCCAGCAGGGTGAGCGCGATCGCCTTGCCGATGCCTTGGCCGCCGCCGGTGACAAGCGCGACTCTGTCCTTCAGCATTGTCTTTCAGGTGCAGAAAGGATTCTGCCGTTCACGCGTGCTTGATTCGCGTCAACGACGCGAGCAAAGTGAGAATCTCATAAAAATAAAAATGAAGCCTAGCCCGGCCTGCCACGGCCTTGCAATGAGACCGGGTTAAGCTCGTTCCACCCGCAAACGCAGGAGGAGGCGTTTTTATGGCAACCAAGCGACCCACGACGGAGTCCGGCAAGCCGGAAATCCCGATGGCGAGATCGTTCTTCGACGTCGAAACCCTGATGAAGATGCAACAGCGCAACGTCGAGACGATGGTCGAGGCGAACCGGATCTTCGTCGACACCGCCCAGGCCATCGCGCGCTGCCAGTCGGACATGATGCGTGACTGCGTCGAGCAGATGACGCGCGCTTTCGCCGAGCTGACAAGCCGCGGCGAGCCTAGCGAGATCGGCACTAAGGAAGGGGCGGCGGTGCAGGCTCTGTTTGA
The DNA here is from genome assembly GCA_036260035.1 of Alphaproteobacteria bacterium. GTDB lineage: Bacteria > Pseudomonadota > Alphaproteobacteria > CACIAM-22H2 > CACIAM-22H2 > DATAAP01. The sequence goes on from DATAAP010000481.1 coordinate 8,405, forward strand.
GAAGACAGCGGGTCACGTGCGCGACATTGCCGAGCTGCTGAGCAAGTCCAACGCCGAGGCGATCCAGCTGGTCAACGGCCGCATGCAATCCCTCGTCGACGAGGCGGCGGGCTCGAGCACCGGCAGCCGGCAGCACGCGGCCGCGGAGTAGACGTCCGGCACGACAGCCGAGCTAGCCGAAAGGGCTACACGCGGCGTCCGACACTTCTTATATTGCCTGCCGGGAGCGCCCCTCGGGCG
>DATAAP010000482.1:0-3963 GCA_036260035.1 Alphaproteobacteria bacterium
CAGCGCCGCGCATCGAGCTGATAGGGTGCGGTGAACGCCGCCGTGGGGCAGATGTCGAGACAGCGGCTACAGCTGCCGCAATGATCCTCCTCGGCCGGGTCCGGCTCGAGGTCGAGGGTCGTGAACACCTCGCCAAGGAACAGCCACGAGCCGAACGCCTGTGACACCAGATTGGTGTGCTTGCCCTGCCAGCCGAGCGAGGCGCGCTGTGCCAGCGGCTTTTCCATCACCGGTGCCGTGTCGACGAAGACCTTGACCTCCTCTCCGAAGGTCTCGTGCATCCAGCGCGCAAGCGCCTTCAGCCGCTTCTTGACGAGGTCGTGGTAGTCGCGGCCCTGCGCATAGACGCTGATCGTGCCGCGCTCGCGCCGTGCGAGCGCCGCCAGCGGGTTGGCGGCCGGCACGTAATTCACCCCAAGCACGACGACGCTACGCGCCTCCGGCCATAGCACCGTCGGGTCGCCGCGACGTGCGGCCGTCTCGGCCATCCAGCCCATGTCGCCATGCAGGCCGGCGGCGACGAACTCCGACAGCCGCTGTTTCGCCTCACTGCCAAGCTTGGCCGGCGCGAAGCCGACGGCATCGAAGCCGAGCGACAGGGCGTAGTCGCGGATGCGCTGCTTTGCGGCGGGATCGGGCTGCATCACGGCTGGCTTACCCCGGCGGCGCGGACGGGGCAATCGGCACCAATCCAGTAGGGCCCGGCCGCGGACTTTGCTAGGATTTCGAGCCACAACAACCGGAACGAATGGCCGAAGCGATCCGCTTCCTCCTCAATGGCGTGCCGCGTGCAGTATCGGACATTGATCCGAATACGACGGTGCTAGAATACCTGCGCGTCACCGAGCGCCTGTGCGGCACCAAGGAAGGCTGCGCCGAGGGCGATTGTGGCGCCTGCACGGTTGTCCTTGCGCGGCCTGACGGCACCGGCAGGCTGGCTTACGAGCCCGTCAATTCCTGCATCCAGCTCCTGCCGACCGTCGACGGCAAGCATCTGATCACGGTCGAGGGCCTTAAGGCCGCGGATGGCAGCCTGCATCCGGTGCAGCGCGCGATGGTTGAGGCGCATGGCTCGCAATGCGGCTTTTGCACGCCCGGCTTCGTCATGTCGCTCTTCGCGCTGTGGCACCGGAACAAGGCGCCGACCCGTGAAGAGACGCTGCAGGCGCTCGCGGGCAATCTCTGTCGCTGTACCGGCTACCGGCCGATCATCGATGCCGCGTGCGCAACGCCTGACGGTTCTCCTAGCGATCAGTTCGATGCGACGGCGGACGCGACCGCTACTGCGCTCGCGGCGCTCGGTCGTGACCGCGGCCTCGCCTATTTCGCCGGACGCAACGCGTTCTTCGCGCCGCGCAGCCTCGCGGAACTCGCAGAAATCCTCCGTAGCTACCCCAATGCCGTTCTCCTCGCCGGCGGCACGGATCTCGGACTTTGGATCACGAAGCAGCATCGCCGCTTCGCCTGCATCGTCTCGCTTGGCGAGGTCGCCGAACTGCGGCGGGTCGAGCGCGGCGCCACGCATTTGGAAATCGGCGCGGGCGCAAGTTGGTCGGCATGCGCCGACGCGCTCGCAGCGCTGCATCCTTCCCTTGAGGAGCTGCTGCTGCGCTTCGCCTCCGTGCAGATCAGGAACGCGGCGACGATCGGCGGCAACATCGCCAACGCCTCGCCGATCGGCGACGGCCCGCCGCCGCTGATCGCGCTCGGCGCCACGGTCGTGCTCGTCGGACCGCAAGGCGAGCGCGAGGTTGCAGTTGAAGATTTCTTCCTCGCTTATCGGCGCACCGCCCTGCGTGCCGGCGAGATCGTGGCCCGCATCCGCATTCCGATCCCTGACCCGGCGATGAAGTTCGCGGTGTGGAAGGTTTCGAAGCGCTTCGACCAAGACATTTCCGCCGTGTGCGGGGCTTTCGCGCTGCGCTTCGTCGACGGCCATATCGCCAGTGCGCGCATCGCCTTCGGCGGCATGGCCGCGATACCCGCGCGCGCAAAACTGGCCGAGGCCGCGCTTGCAGGCGAGCCTTGGACGCTCGCCGCGGCGCAGGCAGCAGCGGCCGCGCTGGATCGCGATTTCGTGCCGATCACCGACATGCGTGCCTCGCGCGACTACCGCGCGCGTGTCGCGCGCAACCTGCTGCTGCGCTTCTACCACGAGACCGCCGGCGCTGCGCCGGAGACGCGGGTGCGTGCTTATGGCTGACGGCAGCAAGCGGAGCGCCGGCGCGGTGCATGCGGCGCTGCCGCATGACAGCGCATATAAGCATGTCACGGGCGAGGCGCTTTATGTCGACGATCTACCCGAGCCGCCCGGCCTGCTGCATGCCTGGATCCTGACCAGCCCGCGCGCGCACGCGCGCATCGTATCGATCGAGACCAGCCAGGTGAGCGGCTCAGTCATGACGGCTGCCGACATACGCGGCCGCAACGACGTCGGGCCGATCTTTTCGGGTGAGCCTGTGCTGGCCGATGACGTGGTCGAATATATCGGGCAGCCTGTCCTCGCGGTGGCAGCCACCTCGATCGCCGAAGCGCGCGCCGCGGCGCGGCGCGCCGTCATTGAGTACGAAGACCTGCCCGCCGTGCTGACCGTCGAGGAGGCCTTGGCGCAGCAGTCCTTCGTTTCGCCGCCGCATGCGCTCGCGCGCGGCGATGCCGCGGCGGGCCTCGCGAAGGCACCGCGGCGGCTCTCGGGCGAGCTGCACATCGGCGGCCAGGACCACTTCTATCTCGAAGGCCAGGTCGCCATGGCCGTGCCACAGGAGGACGGCGACATGCTGGTGCACGTGTCCTCCCAGCACCCGACCGAAATCCAGAAAATGGTCGCCCGCGTGCTCGATCGGCCGATGAACGCCGTCACCGTCGAAGTGCGGCGCATGGGCGGCGGCTTTGGCGGCAAGGAGACGCAGCCGGCGATCTTTGCCTGCATCGCCGCCGTGCTCGCGACGAAGGCGCGCCGGCCTGTCAAGCTGCGGCTCGACCGCGACGACGACATGATGATCACCGGCAAGCGGCACGACTTCCTCGCACGCTACGATGTCGGCTTCGACGATGAAGGCCGCCTGCTCGCACTCGACATGACGCTGGCGGCCCGCGCGGGGCACGTCGCCGACCTGTCGCCGGCGATCGTCGACCGCGCCCTGTTCCACGCCGACAATTGCTATTTCGTCCCGGACGTGCGGCTCACAGGCTATCCGTGCAAGACCAACACGCAGTCGAACACCGCGTTTCGCGGGTTCGGCGGGCCGCAGGGTATGCTGGCGATCGAGCATGTCGTCGACGAAGTCGCGCGCACGCTCGGCAAGGATCCGCTCGCGGTCCGCAAGCTCAATTTCTACGGCACGAGCGACCGCAACGTGACGCCGTACCACCAGACCATCGACGACAACATCATCGGCGAGCTGGTGGCGGAGCTCGAGCAAAGTGCCGAATACGCGCGCCGCCGCGCGGAAGTTGACGCCTTCAACCAGAGAAGCCCGTTCGTCAAGAGAGGGCTGGCCCTCGCGCCCGTGAAGTTCGGCATCTCCTTCACCGCAACGCAATACAACCAGGCCGGCGCGCTGGTGCACGTCTATACGGACGGTTCGGTGCATCTCAACCATGGCGGCACCGAGATGGGCCAGGGCCTGTTCATCAAGGTGGCGCAGATCGTCGCCGACGAGTTCGCGATTCCCGTCGACCAGGTGAAGATCTCGGCCACCAGCACTGGCAAGGTACCGAACACGTCCGCCACCGCCGCCTCCTCCGGCACCGACCTCAACGGCATGGCGGCCCAGGCCGCGGCACGGACGATCAAGGAGCGGCTGATCGCCTTCGCCGCCCGGCATTGGAACGTGCCGGCGGACTCGATCCGATTCGCGGACGGCCGGGTCATGGCCGGCGAGCACAGCGCCGCATTCGCCGAACTGGTCGAGCTCGCCTACAAGGCCCGGATCTCGCTTTCTCCGACCGGTTTCTACAGCA
>DATAAP010000483.1:0-2151 GCA_036260035.1 Alphaproteobacteria bacterium
AAACCCGCCCCTACATCAGCGGATCGTCAGAACACGATCACCTGCCGCACCGCCTTGCCCTCGGCGAGACGGTCGAAGCCTTCGTTGATCTCCTCGAGCTTCAGCCGGTCGCTGAGCAGCCGGTCGACCGGCAGCCTGCCCTGGCGGTAGAGCGCGATATATCGCGGCAGGTCGCGCAGCGGCACGCACGAGCCGATATAGCTGCCTTTCAGCGTGCGCTCCTCAGCGACAAGATTGACCGGCGACAGCGCCATGGTGTGAGCGTGGTTCGGCAGGCCGGCGGTCACCGTCTGCCCGCCGCGGCGCGTCACCTTGTAGGCGGTCTCGAGCGCCTTGACCGAGCCAGCCATCTCGACGGCCACGTCGACGCCGCCCTTGGTCGCATCCTTGACCTTGTCAACGACGTCGGCGTCCGTCGCGTTGAAGGCGTGCGTGGCGCCGAGCTGCCGCGCGAGGCCGAGCTTCTGCTCGTTGAGGTCGATCGCCACCACTTCGCGCGCGCCGGCGACCAGCGCGCCGAGCAACGAGGTGAGGCCGACGCCGCCGAGCCCGACCACCGCAACACTCTGCCCCGGCCGCACCGCGGCGGTGTTGAGCACCGCGCCGACACCGGTGAGCACGGCGCAGCCGAACATCGCAGCTTCGTCGAGCGGCACTTCGGGATCGATCTTGACGAGCGAGCGGCGCGACACGGTGGCGTACTGCGCGAAGCATGACACGCCCATATGGTGGTTGAGTGCCTCGCCGTTCCTGCGCAGGCGGCGCCCTCCGGCGAGCAGTTCGCCCTTCCCATTCGCTACGGCTCCGGGCTCGCACAGCGCCGGCCGCCCCTCCATGCACGGCAAGCAGTGCCCGCAGCTGGGCACGAAGACCATGCTGACGTGATCGCCTTTCCTGAGGTCGTCGACATTGGGTCCCAGCTCCTCGACGACCCCGGCCGCCTCGTGCCCCAGCACCATTGGCATGATGCGCGGCCGGTCGCCATTGATCACGGAGAGATCGGAGTGGCACAGGCCCGCCGCGGACACCCTCACCAGCACCTCGCCCGGGCCGGGCGGATCAAGCTCAACCTCCTCGATCGACAGCGGCTTCGAGTTCGCATAGGGCGCGGGCGCACCCATTGCGCGCAGAACGGCAGCCTTGATCTTCATCGGCGTCACTCCCCTTCGTCTTGAAGGAGCTTACGCGACGCTGGCCTCCGCTGCCAGACAGGCTGCGCTACTGCAAGTACCGGCTCACCGCCTGCTCGTTCCAATCGATGCCGAGGCCGGGTCCCCGCGGCGCGATCTTGCCGTCCGCGACCTCGAACGGCTCCGAGAGTACGGCGCCGGCGATATCGAGATACTCCAGCCAATGCGCGGTCGGCGTCACCGCGAGCGCGTGCGCGCTCGCCTCGATGAAGAGGTGGCTCGAGACCGGCAGGGACGCCGCCTCGGCCTGCCCCATCGCGCGCAGCCAGCCGGTGATGCCGCCGATCTTCATCAGGTCCGGCATCGCGTAGTCGCTCGCACCGGCCGCGATCGCCCGCGCCATATCCTGCGGGAACCACCAGTTCTCGCCGGTCTGGATGCGCACGGGCGATGCGGCGCGCACGCGCGCATGGCCGTGCAGATCCTCAGCCGGAACGGGCTCCTCGATCCAGGTGAGGTCGTGCTCGGCGAGGCGCGTGATGCGGCGGATGGCCTCGCCGACCGTGAGCGACTGGTTGTAGTCGGCCATGAGCGCGATGCCCGGTCCGACGATATCGCGCACGGCGCGGACCGTCTCGACGTCGCGCGCCAGATCGCCGTCGCCGATTTTGATCTTGATCGCGCGGAAGCCGCGCGCCAGCGACTGCTCCAGGGCCGCGCGGTCGGCAACCGAATCAACCACGCCGTAGCTGTCATAGGCGGGGATCGGCGCCGTGTCGCCGCCGAGCAGGCGCGCGACGGGCTCGCCTGCTGCGCGACCCAGCGCGTCCCATAGCGCCATGTCGAGCCCCGACAGGGCCATGCCGACCAGCCCTTGGCGACCGAGCAAGCGGAAGCTGCGTTCAAAGTCGCGCAGGCGCGCCGCCGGTGCCACCACCTTGCCTTTCAGCAGGGGCTCGATGTTCTTGAGGAGTTGAACCAGCGGCGCCAGCGTCAGCGGCGTGTAGCCGAAAATGTAGGC
>DATAAP010000484.1:0-1793 GCA_036260035.1 Alphaproteobacteria bacterium
GCCGCGCTTCGTCATCTCCTGCTCCAGCGCCAGCGCCGTGTATTTTTTTACGACCGAGCAGTCCGTGCCGACCGTGAGCAGCCGCTTGCCCGAACGCCTGGTGCCTTTCCCGGTGGCAAAGCGCATATCGGCGTGGCGAACGTCGTGCAGCCTGGCGCCGTGGCGCTCGGCCGCCTCGCGGATGCGCGGAACTGAGCCGAGGCGGACATGAAGTCCGCTCGCCACGTCCATCCCGGCCTCGATCGCCTCCACGATCGAATCCATCCAATGCTCGGGCAGCACGCCGCCCGCATTGACCGCGCCAATAACGAAGGTCTTCGCGCCGGCCGCACGCGCTTCCGCGATGTCCATATCTTCGAGGCCGGTGTCGGCGCGGCAGCCCGGCAGCCGCATCTGGCCGACGCACCAGTCGCGCCGCCAATCGACTACGCCGTAAGCCGTTTTCGCCGCTAGGGGATCCGGGACATCGCCGAGGAAGAGCAGATAAGGGGTGGCTATCGCCATCTGGATGTGACTTTCCTGCGCTTGTCGCCACGGGGCGGAGTGGGCACAATCCACCGCGGATTTGACCTGCTATCACGCACCGGGCCAGAGGTCAGCCGGGAAGCAAGCCAGTATATGGAAGCATCGATCGACCACGTCTTCGACGAGGATCGGCTGTTCCTCCGGCCCCTCGGCGAATGGGTGATCGACGAGGCGCACCTCCTCGATCGCAAGCTGCGCGACATCTTTGCCGGCGCGGGCGGCCGCCGCCCGCGTCACCTGGTCATCGATCTTTCGCAGGTCGAGACGCTCGACACGGCCGGGGTCTTCCTGCTTGCCAGGGCCGAGCGCCGCTTCGTCGAGGCCGGCGGCGAGGTCGACTGGCAGGGCGCCGACCGGGCGCGCGTCGCTCTGGTGGAGCGGGTCCGCGAGGCGCTGGCCGAGGACGACGGCGTGTATGGGCATTCCCACACGAGCCTGCTGCAGGATGTCGGCGCGACAATTCTCTCCGTCGGCGCGGACGCGCGCAGACTGCTCGTCATCCTGGGCGGCACCGTCCAGGAGTTTGTGGGCACGCTGATCCGCCCGTCCAGCTTCCGCGCCTCCGCCGTCGGCCGGCAGATGGAGCTCGCCGGCGTCAGGGCCGTGCCGATCATCATCCTGATGTCGTTCCTGATCGGCGGCATCGTCGCGCAGCAGGGGGCGTTTCAGCTGAACTATTTCGGCGCGGCGATCTTCACCGTAGACTTGGTCGGTATCCTCTCGCTCCGCGAAGTCGCGCCGCTGCTCACCGCGATCATGGTGGCCGGCCGGTCCGGCAGCGCGATCACCGCCGAGCTCGGCTCGATGCGAATGCGCGAGGAGATCGATGCGCTGCGCGTCATGGGCCTCGATCCGGTCAATGTGCTGGTGCTCCCCCGTGTGCTGGCGCTGATCCTGATCCTGCCGCTGCTGACCTTCGTCGCGTCGCTCGCCACCCTGCTCGGCGCGATGCTCACGCTGTGGTTCTACGTCGAGATTTCGCCAGACGCTTTCATCGAGCGGCTGCGCTACGCGATCGATTTCTCATCGCTGTTCAGCGGCCTGTTCAAGGCCCCATTCATGGCGCTGATTATTGGGCTGATCGCCATGCCTTCGGCGCAGGCGATCAGCCCGATGATCAGGGCCATGAACGGCGCCTTGAGCAGGCCGCTGAAGAGCGAGGAGAAGTCGATCGCGTAGCGCAGGCGCTCCACGAACGCGTCGGGCGTGATCTCGATGTAGAACCAGAGCGTCAGCATCGCGCCGAACAATGTGGCAAGCGCCGCCAG
>DATAAP010000485.1:0-5624 GCA_036260035.1 Alphaproteobacteria bacterium
GGAATCTCCGGCTGGCTTCCTAGGCCTTCTGCACGCCGAGCCTGCCGTTCTCGACTGCGAACGCGGCGAGCGTGCGCACTGGGGCGGCGCGCCAGGCGACGGTGTCGACGACGCGGATATCGGCAAGGCAGCGCTCCTGCGTCAGCCTCATGCGCGTGTAGCCGCGATACGTGCTGTCGACGAAGCGGATATGCGGGTTCTCCGGCAGCAGCGCGTCGAACACCTCCTGCCGCGCCGATTGCGAGGTAATCGAGGTGCCGCAGAATTCCATAGCGACGTCGGCGACGTCTCGTCCGCGAAATTGCGCTTGAGGCAGCGCCCCATCAGACGTGCAGTCGCCGCCCATGACGAGGCATTAGAAGGCCGCCATTCGGCAAGGAAGCCGAGCAACCGGTCGCGCGGCCGGATAGCCGTCCCGGCCATTGCCCAATACAGCTCGCCAGCTCCGGCCGCCTGCGATCAAGGCGAAAGAATCCGGCCATGCACGTCTTCCCGAGAGCGCGGAGTATAAACGGACGGCCGCCGTCGGCTTGGCTTTTTCCTTAGGCCGCTTTAATGAACCCCGAATGACACCGCGGATCGTACGCACCGTCGCGGACTTGCGATCAACCGTCGCTGGCTGGCGCGCCGCCGGGGCGCGCGTCGGCCTCGTGCCGACCATGGGCGCGCTGCATGAGGGTCATCTTTCACTCGTGCGGGCGGCCCGGGCGGCGTGCCGGCACACCGTCGTTTCGATCTTCGTCAATCCAACCCAGTTTGGCCCGAATGCCGATTTCGACCGCTATCCGCGCGACCTCGACGGCGATCTCGCGAAGCTGGCGACGGTCGGCTCCGATCTCGTCTTCGCGCCAGACGCGGCGGAGATGTATCCGCAGGGCTTCGCGACCACAGTGACGGTGGCTGGCCTGACCGATGGCCTGTGCGGGCCGCACCGTCCCGGCCATTTCGCCGGAGTGGCGACCGTGGTTACCAAGCTGCTGACCCAGACGGCGCCAGACGCCGCCTTCTTCGGTGAGAAGGACTTCCAGCAGCTGCAGATCATCCGCCGGCTCGTGCGCGATCTCAATCTGCCAGTCGAGATCGTCGGCGTGCCGACCGTGCGAGAAGCGGACGGGCTGGCGATGTCGTCGCGCAACCTCTATCTCAGCGCCGAGGAACGCACTCGCGCGGCGACTATCTACCGCGTGCTCAACGACGTGGTGCACGCGCTCGCCAGCGGCGATGCCGCCGCCGATGCCGTCGCGCGCGGCAAGGCGCAGCTCGCCAGCGCCGGCTTCGACCCAATCGAGTATCTCGAAGTCGTCGATGCCGAGACGCTGAAGCCGGTGCCGCGCGCGACCGGCACGACCCGCGTCGCGCTCGCCGCGTGGCTTGGCAAGACACGACTCATTGACAACATGGCCGTGTGATGCCGCCGAGCGCGGCCGTAATCTTCCATTAACCGGCGCCGCCCATGCTTGAAGTTCCACCTTCAGGCATGGACTTGCGATGCAGCTTATCGACTGGAACGCAACGACAACCAGCGGACGCGGCCGGACGGGCACCGTCTACACCATCGCGAAGATCGGCGCCGCCTGGGCGGTGTCGGTCGATGGCGACGTCGTCTGCGCAGCACCGGATGCCGCGAAATCGGTCGACCGTGCCGAGAGCCTAGAGGCGCTCAAGCATGTCGTGCACGGCCGCGGCCGCGAGCTTGACATGCCCTCGCTGCGTCGCGCCGGCGCCATCGCCGCGGAGATGAAGCGCGCCTCGGACTCGATGCTGGAGGAACCGGAGCTCGCGCAGCAGGAACGCGACGCCGCTCTCGCCTACAGCGAGCATCTCGGCATGCTGCTCGCGACGATCGAGGCTCAGGCGCGCCGCCGCAGCGCCGCTCCGCTCAACTAGGACCACCCGCCGCGCGCTCCTCGAAAGAGAACGCGACGCAGGACAGGATATAGTCAATCGTCTCGCCGTCCGATGATAGCGGGCAGTGGACGCGCGAAAGCAGGCAGGGCTCGTCTCCCCGGAACGGGATCGCCGCCCAGCCTGCCATAAACTGCGGCTTCCCCGCTTCGACCACGGCGCAATAGTTGCGATAGGCAGAGGAGTCGACATTGAGCAGTGCCGCCTGGCGCACGCGCCTGCCCTTCACGTTGCCGAGGCGTGAAACGATCTCGTCGCCGAGAATCCGGTATTCGAAATCGAGCGGCTCATACGTGACCTTGAGCAGCATCAGGTGCGCCGCCAGCCGGGGAATCGCTGCAATATCCACTTCCGCCTTCGAGGGAAAGCGCCGGTCGCCGCGCAGCTTCAGCCAATAGGCGTACAGCTCCAGCACGGGCTGCGAGCGCACGATCTCCGGCTCGAAACCGACACGACATTCCCGCCCGGACATCTCTCCGCCTTTCCGCGGCTTGCGGCGGCAAGGATAGGGCGCATTTATTAACGGTTGCAGACGGACCCGCCTTCGACGGCAGATTCGCCAAATCCTTGACAGCAAACGCGGGCGGGTGCCACCCGCCCGCCGCTGCGGCCGACCTCTTGGCTGGCCTGCCTTGGCTGGACTTCCGGGCCTACTCCCAGTACGGCCGCACGCCGTAATATTGATGGACGCGCTGGCCCCACTCGCGATCGCTCCAGTTCGGCACGTCCTTGCCCTTGTAGGCGGGTGCTGCTTCGAGCCGGGCGCGGTCCGCATCAATGACGTAGCCGCCCAGCTTCGTGTCGTAGACGAGCGACGACCACGGTACCGGATGGTGCTGATCGCCGATGCCGAGAAAGCCGCCGAACGACATCACGGCATAGGCGACCTTGCCGCTACGCTTCTCGATCATCACGCTCTCGATCGACCCGATCTTCTCGCCCTGCTTGTTCATCACGGCAGTGCCCTCGACCTTCTCCGAGGAGATGAGGTCCGAGGTCTCGCGTGTGCTGACGTCTACCATTGTTGTCCTCCGTCGAGTCGCTTGTGTGAGACGAGGGAGCAACGGCTACGGTGCGGACCGGTTCCAGCGCGCCGGCCGCCCAATCTGACAAGCGAAGGGAGCTTTGCTATAAGGGTACCGAATCGCGCAAGCCCGTCGCAAAGGGACCGCGACCGCACCAGGCACGTTATCCATGCGGCCGCGCCGACGGACCGGACGGAGTCAATGCTGCTGCGCCTGTTTCACGCCCTGATGCCCCGCGAGGAGCGGTTTTTCGACCATTTCGAAGACCACGCTAAGTGCATCGTCGCCGCCGCGCAGTGCCTGCGCGCGATCATCGTTGGAAAGGCGGAGTTCGAGGCGGCCTTCCGCACCATCCGCGAGCGCGAGAGCGCCGCCGATGCGATCACGAAAATCACGCTCGAAGCGATCCACCGCACCTTCATCACGCCATTCGACCGCGGTGACATCCACGACCTCACCACGGCGCTCGACGACATCATCGACCTGATCGAGGACATCGTGCAGCGCCTGGCGATCTACGACATCAGGGATTTCACGCCCGAGATGGTGAAGCAGACGGAGATCCTGGAGCGCTGTACCATTATGCTCTGCGAGGGCATGCCGCTGCTGCGGGCAACGACGCGCAACGCAAGCGCGCTCAGCGCCATTCGCGTGCGGATCGCGGAGCTCGAAGGCGAAGGCGACGCAATCCTGCGCGAGGGGCTGCGCAAGCTGATGAAGAGCGACGGCAACGCCATCGCCGTCATCGAGCGCAAGGAGCTCTACGAGCTGCTTGAGGATGCCATCGACCGCTGCCAGGATGCGGCGGATGTAATCCAGGGTATCGTCATCGAGCACGTCTGATCCACGCATGGATGTCGCCCCGCTCGCCCTTCCCATCCTCGTCGGCCTGATCGCGATCGCGCTGCTCTTCGACTTCCTCAACGGCCTGCACGATGCCGCGAATTCGATCGCGACCATCGTGTCGACACGCGTGATGCCGCCGCAATGGGCGGTGTTCTGGGCGGCCTTCTTCAATTTCATCGCCTTCCTGTTCTTCGGCCTGCATGTCGCGGCAACGATCGGGACGGGCCTGATCAATCCGCATCTCGTCGACGGACATGTCATCTTCGGGGCATTGATCGGTGCTATTGCCTGGAACGTCATCACCTGGCTGGCCGGCATTCCTTCGTCGAGCTCGCATGCGCTGATCGGTGGACTCGTCGGCGCGGGCGTCGCCAAAGCCGGCCTCGGCGCGATCACATGGTCGGGCCTCACCAAGACTGTTGCCGGAATCGTGCTGTCGCCGACGGTGGGCCTCCTGCTGGCGGTCATGCTGGTGCTGATCGTCTCCTGGACGTTCGTGCGTTCCACGCCATTCGAGGTGGACAGTGCGTTCCGGCGCCTGCAGTTCGTGTCCGCCTCGCTCTACAGCCTCGGCCATGGCGGCAACGACGCCCAAAAGACGATGGGCATAATCGCCGTGCTGCTCTATTCGCAGGGCCTGCTCGGCGGCGAGTTCCATGTGCCGTTCTGGGTAGTGATCACCTGCCAGGCGGCGATGGGACTGGGCACGCTCGCCGGCGGATGGCGCATCGTCAAAACGATGGGCTCCAAGATCACGCACCTGAAGCCGATGCAGGGCTTCTGTGCGGAGACCGGCGGCGCGATCACCCTGTTCATGGCGACCGAGCTCGGCGTGCCCGTCTCCACCACGCACACCATCACCGGATCCATCGTCGGCGTCGGGATCGCGCGGCGCGTGTCCGCCGTGCGCTGGAACATCGCTTCCGGCATCGTGGTGGCATGGGTCATCACCCTGCCTGCCGCGGCGATCATCGGCGGCGTCGCCTTCGAGCTATCGCGGCTGATCTGGTGAGTCGCAGCCGCGGCACGTTACGTGTCGCGGCCTCGCTCCCGGCGCCAGATTCCAATCGCTTCGGCCACGATCGCCTGCGATTCCCACATGGAGATATCCGGCGCCTCGGCGACGTGCGCCTTCCACGCTCGCTCAAAAGCAGCACCCGGCGACTCGCCAGAGGCAAGCGCCGAAGCGTGGGCTTGCAGAGCCGCCAGTGCTGCGTGCGACGATAGGCGAACGTCCTTCATATGCTGCTCTCTCCGACCTTGTCCGGACGCCCGCCGCTTCTCGCCTTGGCCTGTTGAAGAGCATGCAGGATCGCCGTCGGCAGCTCGCCATGGCGCAGCGGTTTGAACAATGGAGTGCTCCCGTTGAAGGCGCGCACGCGCTCGACCATGTCGAGACTGGTGCTTCCGGTGATGAACAAGGCCACTGCATCGCACTGCCTACGGATCGCATTTGCGACGGAAAGCCCATCGCCTCCGCCCTTTAGCGACAGATCGATCACGGCCACGTCAGGATTCATCGCCGCCGCCAGCGCCGACGCGTCATCCGCGGTCGCGGCCGTTCCGACTAGATAAGCGCCCGAGTCCTCCATCGTCTGTGCGATATCCATGGCAATCAGCGCATCGGCCTCGACGACCATGACACGCAGCCGCCTTTCGGCGGTGACGAGATCGCCGTCCGTGGCGCCGGTCATCGGCTTATCTCCACCAACTGGCATTGCTGCCGTTACGCCGTCGTCCGAACTTCTGCCGGAGGGGACTGACATGCGCCTCCTGAGCATTGCGACGATCCGCCCCGAACAGCATAGCGAGGGAGAGCTGGAGCCGATTGTCGTCGTCCGGCAGCAC
>DATAAP010000486.1:0-7624 GCA_036260035.1 Alphaproteobacteria bacterium
CGCTAAGCGCGAGCGTGGCCGCGACCGCGACCGTGAGAACCTTGAGCTGAGATATCATGGCCCTATCTAGAATCTTGATCCAAAACTGAACCGGAACAATTCGGTCTCGTCGAACGGCTCCTTGCGCACCGGCGTCGCGAGGCTCACCCGGATGGGCCCGAATGGGGACCGCCATACGGCGCCCACGCCGAGAGACACCCGGATCGTATCGACATCAACCACCTCGGGCCCCGTCGTATCGGGGTCGCGCAACATGCCGAAGTCCGAGAATACATTCGCGCGTATGCCCAATTCCTTCGGCAGGCCCGAGGGGAATGTCAACTGCGCGGTTCCGATAGCATACTCGCGTCCGCCCAACGCGTCACCGGTCGTGATGTCACGCGGACCGATACCGGCCGAGGCGAAGCCGCGGAGCGTCTCACCACCGATGAAGAACCGGTTCTGAATGCGGATTGACTCCCCGAAATCCGCGATATACCCGAGCTCGCCGGTCAAGCTCGCAACCCACTCATCGGCAATTGGGTAGTAGCCGCCAGCCCCGAACCGGTTGCGCAGGTAGGTGACGTCGCCGCCGAAGCCGGCAAAGTCGTTGATGAGGCGCACGTAATATCCGTCCGTCGGATCAAACCGGTCGTCGCGCTGATCGTAGAGCAGTTCCTGGCCGACGATGGAGCTGAGGGTCGACCCGATCTGTTCGCGGATGAGCCGCGATGCATCCGGACTGACATTCTCGATCGTGTCTTCGCGCAACGTGTAGCGCAGCGTCTGACGCAGCGGCTCGGTGATCTGGTATCCGGTCCTCAACGTGAAGCCGACATTCTCCTGGTCGAAGCGGCTTTCGCGCTGGAAGTCGCGGGTGATGTGGAAAACGTCGAAGCCGGCCGAAAGATTCCTGTCGAGGAAATACGGCTCGGTAAAGCTCAGATCCACTTCCTGGCGCCGTTGGGACACGGTGAGACCCAGCTTCAGGTCCTGCCCGCGGCCCAGCAGGTTCCGCTCGCGAAGCGAGATGTCCGCCAGCGCACCGTCTGCCGTCGAGAAGCCGACGCCGAACGAGACTTCGCCGGTTGAACGCTCCTGCACCTCGATATTGACGACCGTGCGGTCGGGCGCATCGCCGGGAACGTTGGTCACCTCGACACGTTCGAAGAAGCCCAGGTTGCGGATGCGCTGGCGGGAGCGACGCAGCTTCGCGGTGTTGAACGCGTCCCCCTCGGCGAGCCGCATCTCGCGGCGGATCACCTTGTCGAGCGTGCGCACGTTTCCGGTGATGTTGATGCGCTCGACATACACCCGCGGCCCTTCCTGGATCTCGTAGGTGACATCCACCGTCTTGGCGTCGCGGTCGCGATTGATCCGGGGTCGAATGTCGACGAAGGCATAGCCGAGGCTGCCGACGGCATCGGTGAGCGCGTTGATCGACTGCTCGACCTTGTCGGCATCATACCAGTCTTCTGACACGGTCGTGAGCCTGCGGCGCAACTCGTCGACGTTGAGATCGCGCAGCCGGGAAATCACGTCGATGGTGCGGAACTTATAGCGCTCGCCTTCCTCGATCGTGAACGTGATGTAGAAGCCCTCGCGGTCGGGCGTGAGCTCGGCAACGGCAGACACGACGCGGAAATCGGCATACCCGTTCGCGAGGTAGAACTTGCGGAGCAGCTCGCGATCGAAGGAGATCCGATCCGGATCGTAGGTGTCGTCGGTGCTCAGAATTCGCCACCAGCGGCTCTCGCGCGTCTGGATCACTTCGCGCAAGCGGCCATCGCTGAAGCGCTGATTGCCGACGAAATTGATGCGCTCGACGCCCGTGACCTGGCCCTCGCTGATCTCGAAGACGAGATCCACGCGATTCTGCGGCAGCTGAATCACCTTGGGCTCGACAGTCGCGGCAAATCGGCCGCTGCGCCTGTACAGGTCGAGGATCCGCTTGACGTCGTTCTGGACCTTCGTGCGCGTGTAGACAACGCGCGGCCGCAGCTGGACTTCCGTCAGCAACTGCTCCTCGTTAATCCGGCGATTGCCCTCGAAGGCGATGCGATTGATGATCGGGTTCTCGACCACGCGGACGACCAAGGTCCCGCCTTCCTGGCGGAGCACGACGTCAGCGAACAAGCCAGTTGCGAACAGCGCCTTCAAGGACCGGTCGAGACGGTCGGCATCCGCCACGTCGCCGGGCTTAATCAGCATGTACGACTGGACGGTCTCCGGGTCGATGCGCTGGGTGCCGTCGACGCGGATCTGTTGCACGACCGTGCCGGTCTGCGCAAACGCAGCGCCGCACATGGTCGCCAGCAGCATCAGTGCGATGAGTGCGTACCGTCCGACGGTCGCGCTAGGCAACTCAGCCCCCCACTTACGCAGTTCGTGATCTACGAGACCAGGCTGACGAGATATTTGACGACCGCCAGCCGCCCCAGGTCATTCCATGTCGCGAACAGCATGAGGCTGAATACCAGAACAAGACCTATGCGGAAACCGTATTCCTGCGCGCGCGGGCCGAGCGGCCGGCCGCGCAGCGCCTCGATCACATAGAACAGGAGGTGGCCGCCGTCGAGCATCGGCACCGGGAAGAGATTGATCAGCCCGAGATTGACCGACAGCACCGCCATGAAGATCAGCAGGCTGCCAGGGCCGCCGCGCGCGACATCGCCGGCCATCTCGCCGATGCGGAGGGGCCCGCCGAGGTCATCGGCCTGACGCTTGCCTAGCACCATCTGGCCGAGCGCCTGGAGCGTGCCGGCAGTCTGAATCCAGGTCTCCGCCATGCCGCGCCAGATCGCCTCGAGCGGTCCGTGCTGCACGAATTCGACTTTGCGCCCCTCGATTCCGAGTCGCGGCGTACGCACGAGGTTGCCCCGCGCATCCGCCTTCTCTTCGATGGTCGGCACCGCCGTCAGCGAAACGATCTGATCGTTGCGGCGTACCGTGAGTTCCAGCGGATGATCGAGATTCAGCTGCACGATGCGCTGTATCTGCTCGAAACGCTCCACATCCACGCCGTTGATCCGGATGATCCGGTCGCCCGCCATCAACCCCGCACGTTCGGCGGCACTGTCCGAGACGACGCTTACGACCTCGGGCGACGTGAACGGCTGGCCGATGATGCTGTAGACGCCTGCGAACACCACGATCGCGAACAGGAAATTCGCGATCGGACCGGCAGCCACGACGGCGGCGCGCTGCCCCAAGCGCTTGTGATGGAATGAGACTGCGCGTTCATTCTCGGACATCGTTGCCAGATTCGGATCGGGCGAGCTGGCCGGGTCGGCGTCGCCGAACATCTTGACGTAGCCGCCCAGCGGGATCGCACTGACCTTCCAGCGCGTGCCGGCGCGGTCGGTCCAGCCGAATAGTTCCGGTCCGAAGCCGATCGAGAACACGTCCACGCGCACGCCGTTTCGCCGCGCGACCCAGTAATGGCCGAGTTCGTGGACGAACACGAGGACGGTCAGAACCACGAGGAACCAGAGCGCGTGCCATCCGAAGCTGCTGATGAATTCCATTTTCCTACTGTTCCAGAGAGGCCGAGACCTGCCTGCCACGCGCCGACAGGCCCTTCACGAATTCACCGGCGATCCGGCGCGCTTCCGCGTCGAGCGCGCGAACATCGGCCAGCGAGGCTGGTGGCGCCGCGGCGATACTGCCCAAGGCATGCTCCACGCAATGGGCTATGTCGAGGAAACCAATGGCCCCCGCCAAGAACCCCGCCACGGCAACCTCGTTCGCCGCATTAAGGATAGTAGGCGCACCGCCGCCCTGATGCAAGGCTTCCCGCGCTAGCCTGAGGGCCGGAAATCGTTGAGTATCCGGCGCTTCGAAGGTCAACTTGCCAAGCTGCACGAGGTCGAGTCGCTGCGCCGGGGCAGACATTCGCCGCGGCCAGCCCAGCGCATAGGCGATCGGCGTGCGCATGTCCGGCGTCCCGAGTTGGGCGAGGACCGAGCCGTCCTGGTAGCAGACCATACTGTGAATGATGGATTGTGGATGCACCACGACCTCTATCTGATCGGTCCGGACCGGGAAAAGATGATAGGCCTCGATCATTTCTAGGCCCTTGTTCATCATCGTCGCCGAATCGACCGAGATCTTCGCGCCCATCGACCAGTTCGGATGGGCGACCGCGGCGCGCGGCGTTGCCGCCGCCATGTCCTTCAGCGCGGCTGCACGGAAGGGGCCGCCGGACGCCGTCAGAATGATCTTCTCGACCCGGTCCGCCTGCATGAAATCAAAGACTTGGTAAATCGCGCTGTGCTCGGAATCGACCGGAAGTAAGGTTGCGCCGTGCTCGCGCACCTCCGTCATGAACAGCTTGCCGGCGCAGACAAGGCATTCCTTGTTTGCCAGCGCGACAATGGCGCCCCGCTTCACCGCCGCCAAGGTCGGCTCCAGCCCCGCAGCGCCGACGATGGCGGACATCACCCAATCCGCCGGCATGCTCGCCGCCTCGGCCACCGCCGCCTCGCCGGCGGCCGCGGAAATTCCGGTGCCGGCCACCGCCTCGCGCAGCTCGACGTAACGGCTCTCGTCGGCGATCACCACGTGCTTGGCCTGCAGGCGCCTCGCCTGCCCGGCGAGGCGTGCCACATTGCTCCGGGCGGTGAGCGCCTCGATTACGAAGCGGTCCGGATGGCGCTCGATGAGATCGACGGTGCTGCACCCGACCGAGCCGGTGGCGCCCAGGATGGTGACGCTGCGGGGCGCCGCCGCATCTAGCGCCATGCGAGGCCTCCGCCGCTGATCCACTGCCAGAGGCCGAGAACCACAGCAGCGGCGATCAGGCCGTCGACGCGGTCGAACAGGCCGCCATGGCCGGGGATCAGCTGGCTCGAGTCCTTGGCGCCGAAGCGCCGCTTGACCCAGGATTCGCCAAGGTCGCCCGCCTGCGCGACGATCGCCAGAAGAACCCCCGCGGCCGCGAGCAGCACTGTTGCGGGCGCCGCCGAATCGACGCTGCTAGCGACGGTGCCGACGATGCCGGCGCTGACGATCGCACCGGCCAGACCGGCCCAGGTCTTCTTCGGGCTGATGCGCGGCGCCAGCAGAGGGCCGCCGATGAGACGTCCGGCAAAGAACGCGCCGATATCCGTCGCCCAGACCGTCAGCAGCAGCCACAGGATGAGCTGCCGTCCCTGCTCGTCGCCGCCGCGAAGCCAGATCAGGGCCACCGCCGGCAAGCCGATGTAGAGCGGCCCGACGGCGATCCAGCGCGGATGGTCGCGGCCGCTGCGCCACGCGAAAACATACACGACCAGGCTCGCCACCGCGGCGCCCGCGAGCGCAAGCGCTGGCTGGCCTGCCACTGCCGACGCGACGATGACGACGACCGTGAAGGCAAGAGCGGCACCGGTGGCGCCGAAGCGTCCCTCCCCGGTCAATTTCACCCATTCCCAGGCGAGCACGACGACGCCAGCGACGATGAAGATCGCGAAGATCTCCGGCCCGGCTGATACGGCGACCAGCGCCGCCGCAATCATGACGACGGAAGAAAGTGCACGCAGCCTGAGGCCGCTGGCCCAAGCACCGCTAGGCACTGGAGGCGCCGTATCGCCTTTCACGCCGCTGAAACTCGCGGATCGCGTCCTCGAGATCCTGCTTCGTGAAGTCGGGCCACAGCGTGTCCAGGAACACGAGCTCGGTATACGCCGACTGCCACAGCAGGAAGTTGCTCAGGCGCTTCTCGCCGCTGGTCCGGATCAGAAGGTCCGGGTCGGGGACGCCGGCCGTGGTGAGATGGCGCTCCACCAGCGCCTCGTCGATCGCGTCGGCAGAAAACCTGCCGTCGCGCACCGACTGCGCAATGGCGCGTGCTGCGGCTGTCAGCTCCGCACGGCTCCCGTAGCTCAGCGCGACGATCAGCATCAGCCCCGCATTGTCGCACGTCATCGCCTCGGCATTGTCGATCAGGGTGACGATGTCGGGTGCCAGCTTGGCCCGGTCGCCGATCACGCGCAGGCGCACGCCGTTCTTGTGAAGCTCGGCGATCTCGCCGCGTAGATAGTGGCGCAGCAGGCCCATCAGGTCGTCGACCTCGGCGCTCGGCCGTTTCCAGTTCTCTGACGAGAAGCCGAAGAGCGTCAGATAGCGGATGCCGAGCTCGGCCGCGGCCACGATGGTGCGGCGGACGGATTCGGCGCCGCGGCGGTGCCCCGCCACACGCGGCAGGCCGCGCGCGCGCGCCCAGCGCCCGTTGCCGTCCATGATGATCGCGACATGCGTCGGCAGCGTGCCGCCGCCAGCGGCCGACGGAACCGCGTCGGTCTTCTGGTCAGACATTCAGAACGTCTTTTTCCTTGGCCGCGATCGATTCGTCGATCTTCTTGATGAACTCGTCGGTCAGCTGCTGGATCTGCGTGCCCAGCTTGCGGTGCTGATCCTCGGTGATCTTGTGATCCTTTTCCTGCTGCTTGAGCGCTTCCATGCCGTCGCGGCGCACATTGCGCACCGAGATGCGTGCCTGCTCGGCGTATTTGTGCGCGATCTTGATCAGCTCTTTGCGCCGCTCCTCGGTGAGCGGCGGGATCGGCACGCGGATGGTCTGCCCTTCGGTCATCGGGTTTAGGCCGAGATTGGCTTCGCGGATGCCCTTCTCGACCGCCTTCACCAGCCCGCGGTCCCAGACCTGCACGGTGAGCATGCGCGGCTCCGGGACGCTGACCGTGCCGACTTGCGAGATCGGCATGTGGCTGCCATAGGCCTCCACTTGGACCGGCTCCAGCAAGCTGACCGAGGCGCGGCCGGTGCGCAGCCCCGCAAGCTCCTTCTTCAGCACCTCGAGCGCGCCGGTCATGCGGCGCCGCAGCTCGTTGATGTCAGCGGTGGACATGGCGTCATTCCCCGTCGGTTATGATCGTGTGCTTGCCGCTACCGCGGATAACGTCGGCGAATCCGCCCTTATTCTGTATCGAGAACACGAGAATCGGAATGTTGTTTTCGCGGGCCAGCGAGATGGCCGAGGCGTCCATCACCTTGAGGTCGCGCGACAGCACGTCCATGTAGGTGAGCCGGTCATAGCGCTTGGCGCCGGCATCCTTCCTGGGATCGGCGCTGTAGACGCCGTCGACCTTGGTGCCCTTGAGGAGTGCCGTGCATCCCATTTCCGACGCGCGCAATGCTGCTGCCGTGTCGGTCGTGAAGAACGGGTTGCCGGTCCCGGCCGCGAAGATCACGACGCGCCCCTTCTCCATATGGCGGATGGCGCGGCGGCGGATATAGGGCTCGCACACGGTCGACATCGGGATCGCCGACAACACGCGGGTATAGACGCCGAGCTGCTCAAGCGCTCTCTGCAGGGCCAGCGCGTTGATCACCGTCGCCAGCATGCCCATGTAATCCGCGCTGGCGCGCTCGACTCCGACCGCCGCCCCCGAGATGCCGCGGAAGATGTTGCCGCCGCCAATCACCAAGCAGACCTGAACCTTGAGGTCGACGACTTCCTTCACGTCCGCCGCGATGCGCTTGACCGTGTCGGGGTCCAGCCCGTAGTCGCGCTGGCCCATCAGCACTTCGCCGGAGATCTTGAGCAGCACGCGGCGGTACAAGGGACTCTCGGCCGGATTCAATCTCGCCGCCATCGCACCTGCCCACTTTTAGCTCGGGCCGGCCCGATGCCGGCCCCGTTAGT
>DATAAP010000487.1:0-9251 GCA_036260035.1 Alphaproteobacteria bacterium
AGACCGGCCGCGAAAGTCACCGCATGCTGCTCGGCGATGCCCACATCGAAGCAGCGCTTCGGGAAACGCTCGGCAAACAGGTCGACGCCAGTGCCGGACGGCATTGCCGCGGTGATCGCGACGATGCGCTCGTCCCGCTCCGCCTCGGCGATCAGGCTATCGGCGAAGACCTTCGTGTAAGTCGGCGCCGCCGCCTTGGCCTTCAGCTGCGCGCCGGTGATGAGGTCGAACTTGTTGACCGCGTGATATTTGTCCGCCGATTCCTGCGCAAAGGGGTGGCCTTTGCCCTTCTGCGTTACGACGTGGATGAGCACAGGACCCGGCTCGCCGGAGTCCCGCACGTTGCGCAGCACAGGCAGCAGATGGTCGAGATTGTGCCCGTCGATCGGACCGACGTAATAGAAGCCGAGCTCCTCGAACAAAGTGCCGCCGGTGACCATGCCGCGTGCGAATTCCTCCGCGCGCGCCGCCACGTTCTTGAACGAGCGCGGGAAGCGGTCGGCCAGATCCTTCGCGACATGGCGCAGGTGCCGGTACGATTTCGAGGAGATCAGCTTCGACAGATAGGCGCTCATGGCGCCGACGGGCGGCGCGATTGACATGTCGTTGTCGTTGAGGATCACGATCAGCCGCGTTTCCATCGACCCGGCATTGTTCATCGCCTCATAGGCCATGCCGGCGCTCATGGCACCGTCGCCGATCACCGCGATGACGTTGTTCCGGGCACCCTTGAGGTCGCGGCCCACGGCCATGCCGAGCGCTGCCGAGATCGAGGTCGAGCTGTGCGCGGCGCCGAACGGGTCGTACTCGCTCTCGCTGCGACGCGTGAATCCGGAAAGCCCGCCGCCTTGGCGCAGGGTGCGGATACGGTCGCGCCGGCCGGTGAGAATCTTATGTGGGTAGGACTGGTGCCCGACGTCCCAGACCAGGCGATCGGCGGGCGTATCGAACACATGGTGCAATGCTACCGTAAGCTCGACCACGCCGAGCCCGGCGCCGAGATGGCCGCCGGTGCGGCTGACGGCGTCAATGGTCTCACGGCGCAGCTCTTCCGCCAGCTGCTTGAGCTGGTCTGGGGTGAGGTCCCGCAAGCCGTGGGGTTCGGCCACGCGATCAAGCAGAGGCGTGGCCCCGGAGTTATGGCCGATGTCCGACATGCTTACCTTTGGCTGCGCACTAGGGGTCAGTTGCGGCGATCCACGGCCCAGCGCGCCAACTCGCGCAGAAGGTCGGCCTTTTCGCCAAATAAATCAAGATGCGCAGGCGCTTGCTCGGCCAGCATGCGGGCCTGGGCATGTGCCCGTTCGATGCCCAGCAGGGAGACGAAAGTGGCCTTGCCGCGGGCCGCATCCTTGCCCGTGCGTTTGCCCATGCCGGTTGCACCTTCGGCATCCAGCAGATCGTCGGCCATCTGGAAGGCGAGGCCGAGGACCTGCGCATAACCGTGCAGTGCGGCGCGCACCGCGTGCGGCGCCTTGCCCAGGATCGCGCCCGCCTCGGCCGCGAAGCAGATGAGCGCTCCGGTCTTGAGCCTCTGCAGGCGGGTGACCGCGCCTATGTCGAGAGTCTCGTGCTCGGCGACGAGGTCGATCATCTGACCGGCGACCATGCCCTCTGGCCCCGCCGCATCGGCCAGTCCGCGCACGAGGTCCGAGCGCACCAGCGGATCGCCATGCGTCAGCGGGTCGGCCAGCACCGAAAAGGCCGCTGTCAGCAGCCCGTCGCCGGCGAGAATGGCAGTCGCCTCGTCGAACTTGCGGTGCACGGTCGGGCGGCCGCGCCGCAGGTCGTCGTCGTCCATCGCCGGCAGATCGTCGTGGACGAGGCTGTAGCAATGCACCATCTCGACCGCGCAGGCGACGCGCATGGCGCAGGCTTCATTGACCGAGAACAGACGTGCACTCTCCAGCACTAAGAACGGCCGCATGCGCTTGCCGCCGTCGAGGGCCGCATAACGCATCGCCTCGAACAGACGCCCCTCGGGCCCGACCCGCTCCGGCAGCAGCGCGGCGAGTGCCGATTCCACGGCGGCGGCGTCGGCCGCCAAAGCCTGCTGTAGGCGCGTCACGAAGATCTCAGCCGAATGACGCAGGTTCACTCTTCACCGTGCCGTCGGCGCCGAGCGCGATCTTCTCGATGCGGCTCTGGGCCTCGGCCAGCTTGCGCTCGCAATGCTTCTTCAGCGCGGCGCCGCGCTCATAAGAGCGGATCGCATCATCGAGCTTGCCCTTGCCGGACTCGAGCGTCTTGACGATGTCCTCGAGCTCCTTGAGCGCATCCTCAAAGCTCAGCTTGGCAATGTCGGGCGCAGAATCGGCCATCACGGGTCCCCGGTTCGACTGGCGCGGAGTTATAGGCGAGGCGTTCCAGCGATGCCATGCCTAAGGGCTGTTCGCATCAACAACGGCCGACAGCAGGCCGAGCTTGACTGCTCACCTGGATTGGTCTAGTAAAGAGAACGATTTCTTTCTACGACGCCATGCCACGACGCGCCGTCGCTCCTGCCCTTCTGAACACCGCCGAGCGTCTCTTCTACCGGCACGGGGTGCACGGCGTGGGCATCGACGCGATCCTCGCCGAGTCCGGCCGATCCAGCCGGAGCCTCTATCAGCATTTCGGCTCCAAAGAGGGGCTTGCCGTTGCTACCCTGAAACGGCGCGATGCCGCCTGGCTCGCCTGGTTCAAGGCCGCCGCGACCACCTGCCCCGAGCCCGAGCGCCAGCTCCTTGCCATGTTCGATGCGCTGGAGACCTGGTTCCGGCAGCCGGATTTCCACGGCTGCCCCTTCATCAATGTCGCGGGCGAGTTTCCCGAGCACGATCATCCGCTGCGCCGCGTCGCCGCCGATCACAAGCGTGCGTTGCTCGACTTCATCGCCACCACTGCGAAGGCCGCCGGCTTCGTCGCCCATGCGCGGCTCGCGCGCGAGCTGTTCCTGCTGATCGAGGGCGCCATCGTCGCGGCGCTGGTGCTGAACCAGCCGGCGGCCGCGCGCACTGCGCGGCACGCTGCGGCCACCCTCATTGCCGTGCACCGGCGCGACTACGCACCTGCTGCCCATCGCAAGGAAAGTTCATGAGCGAGGCCGCGTCATCTCGCAACGCCGGCATCTAGCGAGGTGCCGATCGATCGTTCTGAAGGCGCCGCGCCGCCGCGTCAGCCGCGCCCGCGGCGTTGCTGCAGGACGCATCGTGACGGCGGGCGGCATCGCCTCGGGCATGGAGATGGGATTCCACCTTCTGAAGCGCGCCGACTACGACGACGCATTCGTCGCCGAGGTCGCGCGCATCATGAAAACGCGAAGTCTTGGGAATTCTACCGGACGGATCCGGAGTACGGAGGCATAGCCTCCTCGCCTCTCCGCAATCAAGCGGCCTTGACCTCGGCGAGGAAGCGCTCCACCTCGCCGCGGAGGGATTCGGCCTGCTTCGCCATCTCCTGAGCGGCGCTCAGGACTTCGCCCGCGGTCTGCCCCGTCGTGCTCGAGGCTTTGGTGACGCCGGCGATGTTGCTCGACACCTCGCTGGTGCCGGCGGCGGCCTGCTGCACGTTGCGGGCAATCTCCCGTGTCGCAGCGCCCTGCTCCTCGACTGCGGACGCGATCGAGGTCGCGATCTCGTTGATCTCGCGGATCGTCGAGCCGATGCCTTGGATCGCGGCGACCGACTCTTTCGTCGAGGCCTGAATGCCGGCGATCTGCGCCCCGATCTCCTCGGTCGCCTTCGCGGTCTGATTGGCGAGGTTCTTGACCTCCGCTGCGACCACCGCGAAGCCCTTACCTGCCTCGCCAGCACGCGCCGCTTCGATCGTGGCGTTCAGTGCGAGCAGATTGGTTTGCGCGGCGATGTCGTTGATGAGCTTCACCACATCGCCGATGCGCTGTGCCGCGTCGGCAAGCCCCTGGACGGTGTGGTTAGTCTTCTCGGCATCATTCACGGCAGCTTGCGCGATGCGCGCGGACTGGCTTACCTGGCGGCCGATCTCGTCGATCGATGACGACAGCTCCTCCGCTGCCGAGGCCACCGTCTGCACGTTGGTCGAGGCCTCGTCGGAGGCGCTGGCCACTGCTGTCGCCTGGCGGCTTGCCTCCTCCGCTGCGGCGCTCATGGTCTGAGCCGAGCCCTGGAGCTGCGTCGTCGCGGCCGATACAGAGCGGATGACGCCGCTGACGCTCTGGTCGAATCTCTGCGCGCTCGACTCCACCCGCCGCGCCCGCTCCTCGCGTGCGGCGCGCTCGCGCGCCTGCTCAGCCGCCAGAGCATCGCTGCGGACCATATTTTCCTTGAACACGAGGACCGCCTTGGCCATGGCGCCGATCTCGTCCTTGCGGTCGGCGCCGACGACGTCGATCTGCTTGTTGCCGTCGGCGAGCGCGGTCATTGCCTGGGTCATGCCGACGATCGGGCGCGCGATGAGCCGCGCGATCATCGCCGTCACAAGAGCCGCAAGCGCCAGCGCCGCGGCGAGCAGGCTGAAGAACAGCATCGAGGCACGATCGGCATCGCTTTCGGTCCGCGACACGGTCTGCGCGGTAAGGCGGCCCTCCACCTCTTGGAGACGATCGAACTCGGCCTGCAGCCCATTAAATTTCGTCTCGGCCTCCATCATGAACAGTAGCGCGGAGGCGGCGTCGGCCTGGGCCATGTCGATAACGTTCTTCGCCGCTTCGTGATAGGCGTCTAGCGCCTTGCGGACGCTCTCCACCACGCCGCGCTCCGCATCGCCCATCGGAAAGCCGCGGAGGCGGTCGAGGTATCGGACAACGTTGCCCATGCCCTGCTCGATTTGCTGGATGCTCTCCTTGACCTTCTTCTCCTCGTTGCTGTTCGCCGCCCAGCTGATCAGACGAAACAAGTTCACGTGCGCTGCGGTCGCCGCATCGGAGGCCGCTTCGCTGGCATGCATCTTTGCGATAGTCGTGCCCGTGATGTATCCGAGCGCGGCACGCTGCTGGCTCGCGCCGTAATGCGAGACCGCCGCCATGCCGAGCATGAAAGCCGTGATCAGCGCAGGCGCAATGAAGACCTTTATGGAGATGCGCGTGTTGTTCAAACGGGCAGCGAGGGAGCCGAACATGGATTTGTCCTAACTGGCAAAGATCATGAACGGCAGGGCGGCGCCGGTGCGCCGCCCTGTCGGAGACGGTCAGCCCTTGTAGACGCCGACACCGACGATCACGTCGCCGAATTTCTTGATGAAGCTCGACTTGAGTTCCACCTTTTTCGTGGTCGGGTTCGGCCACTTGTAGTCGACCCAGCCCGAGCCCGGTCCCTTAGCCGTCGCGATCATATCCTGGATGAAGGCCTTGCCGTCGGCATCCTTCAGGTTAAGCAGCGACTTGCCGATCAGCGCCTTGTTCGCGCCATGCGACACTGTCGTGCCCTCCATATTCAGAACGAACACGTACAGATCGCGGTCGACGAAGCCGCCATTGGGATCGTTGAACACGGCATAGGCCTTGTCCTTGCCTTCGGTCTCGAGCAGCTTCACGGCCTTCTCGACCATTGCCTTGGCCTCGTCGGGCGAACCGTTGGAAGCGGCGATCGCGCCGAAATGGATGCCGATCATCGCCAATGCGACGAATGCGGCCGTCTTGAACTTGCGCAGCATGGTTGGTCCTGTCACTTGTTGGCGACTGTGGCCGGAATGCGGTGCCCCGGCCGGCCGTCATGATCCGGCGCTGATATGAAGGGATCGCTAACTACAGTGCTTGGTCGACATCATCCGAGGACGGAATCGGCCGAGAACTCAACTCGTAGCTGCGATTGGGCCAGTGTGCGCTATTTACGTTGGCCAGTTCCGACCCGATCCGCCGCGCGACACACGGGGCATCGCGCGTCATCGGCTGCTGAAGCTTTCTCAATCTTTGCCAACAGCGACGTGGCGCCCGCGCGGCGCCGCGAGGGTTCAGCGCAATCGTGAGGCCAGCCCGCGGTGCTGCTGCCGTCCGCCTCTAGCGGTTCACTCGACGGAGATGTGCACGACCGCCCAGACCCATTTGTCGTCATTACGGTCGGCCAAGGCTGGCACGTCGCGGCGCGGAAAGACGATGCGCGTGGGGCCGAACCCGCCGAGCGGAAGATAGGCGCCGTCCTCCTTGACGGCGAGCAGGATGGGCCACTGCTCGATCTCGCGCAGCTCGATTTCCTGTACATAGCCGTCGAGCGCCGCGACCTTGACGACGCGGCCGCTCGCTCCGACCGCGTTGAGCATATCGCGCAGCAGCGGCCCTTCGAATTTGTGCAGCGCGCCGCCCTGCGGATAGTCGGCCTCGACGGAACGCATGCCGAGCGCCTCCAGCATCGCGAGGTCGAACGCGGCAGCGCGCTGGAACGTGACCTGCTGGTTCTTGAAGAACGCGTCCTTCTTCTCATCGAATGGCCCGCGATTCGTCTGCGCGATCTTGCCGCTTACTGTAAGGATCACCGGGCCGGACGGAGCCTTGAGCGATTGCGCGTGCGCGAGCCCGCTCCACGCGAGCACCAGCACGACCGCGAACAGCCGAATCATTTCTCCTCCTGAGGTAACGATAGGATTAAGCGGCCTTCAGCGCCCGCACGTGCGCGGCCGCTGAGGCGGCGAGCGCCCGCAGGTCGTAACCGCCCTCGAGCGTCGATACGAGGCGGCCCTTAGCATGCGTCTCGGCGACCTCGAGCAGCGCTGCCGTGACCCATTCGTAGTCGTCCTCGTGGAGCTGCAGCGAGGCGAGCGGATCGTCGGCATGCGCATCGAAGCCGGCGGAGATCATCACCAGGTCCGGTTTGAAGCGGTCAAGCGCCGGCAGGATGTGGCGCTCGAAGCCGCTGCGGAACGCATCCCCGCCCGAATACGGGCGCAGCGGCACGTTGACGATGTTGCCGCAGCCGCGCTCCTCCGCGGCGCCGGTGCCGGGATAGAGCGGCCATTGATGCGTCGAGGCGTAGAACAGGTTCGGGTCGCGCTCGAACATGTGCTGCGTGCCATTGCCGTGATGCACGTCGAAATCGATCACGGCGACGCGCTCGAGCCCGTGGTTGGCCCGCGCATGCAGCGCGCCTATGGCGACGTTGTTGAACATGCAGAAGCCCATTGCCTGTCCGGCCTCGGCGTGGTGGCCCGGCGGGCGCACAGCACAGAAGGCGTTCTTCGCCTTACCGCCGACCACCGCATCGACGGCGGCGACGACGGCGCCGGCGGCGCGCAGTGCCGCTTCGCCCGAACCTGGGCACACGACCGTGTCGCCGTCGAGCGCGTGGCGGCCCGCCGGCGGGATCGTCCCCATCACGCCTTCCACATACTGCACCGGATGGCAAAGGGTGAGATGCCTGTCCTCGGCGCGCGGCGCCGTGATGCGTTCGATGTCCCTGAATTCTGACTCGGATAGTCCCTCCAGCACGGCTTTCAGGCGCGCCGGCGATTCCGGGTGATAGGCGCCAGGGTCGTGATCGAGGCAGGCGGCGTGGGTGAACAGGATAGTCGACATCGAAAACACGTTTCCTCTTAACTTGCCGCCATAGTGACGCCCGCGTCCATGCGCCGCAAGTGTGGTTCAAACGATGCGCCCTCCGCGCCTTCACCTTAAGAGGCACACCACACCGATGCGTTTTGGGTTGCGCAGCTTGGCGGCGGGCCTGTATCACGGCGGCACATGTTCAGCGTTGTCGTGTGCACTTGCAACCGGGCCGAGAAGCTGGCCAACCTACTCGACAGCTTCATGCGCATGAAGGTGCCGGACGGCGAGACATGGGAACTGATCGTTGTCGATAACAATTCGACCGACGGCACAGCGCGGCTGCTTGACGCGTTCGCCGCCAATACGACTCTGCCGCTCCGCCGCTGCTTCGAACCGCGCCAAGGCCTAGCGATTGCCCACAACCATGCGCTCGACGTTGCGCGAGGCGATGTTATCGCCTTCACCGACGACGACTGCCGCGTGGCGCCGGACTGGCTCGCCGTGATCGCCCGCGAATTCGGCAGCGACCCGCAGCTCTGCCTGCTTGGCGGCCGGGTCGAGTTGTTCAATCCCGCCGACCGGGCGATTACGATCCGCACCGGGCGTGAGCGCCTTGACCTGACCGGAAGCAATGAAGCTCTCAACGTCCTGATCGGCTGCAATTTCGCATTTCGCCGGGTGCTCGCCGAAGAGCTGGGCCGCTTCGACATCCGATTCGGCGTTGGCTGCGGGACGGTGCCAAGCGCCGACGATACCGATTTCATCTACCGGTTCGTGCGAGCGGGCGTGCGGGCAGTCTATTCGCCCGATCTCGTGGTGCTGCATGATCATGGCCGCGCCACCGACGCGCAGGTCGTGGCGCTGCGGCAGCGCTATCTGCAGGGACGGGGCGGGCTGTACGCGAAATACATCCTGCAGGGCGACCGCAACATGCTGCGGCTAGCCTACTGGGAGGCCCGGAAACTGATCGGCGGTGCGCTGCGCAGATCCGAACGGCGCGCCAATCTCATGGCGCTGTCCTTCCTGCTCAAGGGCGCAGGCCGGTTCATTCGCGGCCGCGCCAGCGCCCGCGAGCCGCCCCTGCCCCGCCGGGCTTGACTTTGCCGCGGCGCGGCCCAACTCTGTCCGCCGTTCCGAGGGGAGCCCCGCCAGGGGGCTGAGATACCGCCGGCCATACGGCAGCGCGGAAACCCGTCGAACCTGATCCGGGTCATACCGGCGTAGGAACTGGAACTCCGCGGGCCGCGCAGCACGATCTCTCTCAGACGCGAACCGCACCGTCCCCGTCCCGACCGTCTCCCGGATCTCCGTCGCAACCATTGCAACAGGAGATTCGACTCATGCCAGACGACATCCGCAGCCAGCCGCAAACCGTCTCGACCGGGCCGCTGCCGGCATCGCGCAAGATCTATGTCAGCGGCAAGCATCATCCCGATCTGCGCGTGCCGATGCGCGAGATCGACCTGGCGCCGTCGGCGAAGGAGCCGCCGGTCCGAGTCTACGATACCTCGGGACCGTACACCGATCCTGCCATCACGATCGACATACGCAAGGGACTCGCGCCGATGCGCGCTGCCTGGATCACCGCGCGCGGCGACGTCGAGAGCTATGACGGCCGCGCGATCAGGCCGGAGGATGACGGGCTCCGCCGTGGCGAGCAGCGCGCCAACACCGCCATCTTCACCGGCGCTCCGCGCAAGCCGCTGCGCGCCAAGCCCGGCCGCGCGGTAACGCAGCTGCACTATGCGCGCAAGGGCATCATCACGCCGGAAATGGAATACATCGCGATCCGTGAAAATCTCGGGCGCGAGGCGATGGC
>DATAAP010000488.1:0-6764 GCA_036260035.1 Alphaproteobacteria bacterium
GTTCCTCTACCCGACGATCGTCGTTCTGCTGTCGGCGGCATTCCTGGGCAAGCGCATTCTGCGCCGGGAGGTCATCGCGCTTGCGCTCAGTTACGCCGGGGTTGCCCTGGTCCTCTCGACTGCGCTCGACCAGCCGAACACCAACCTCCCGCTCGGCGCCGCACTCGTTTTCGCCGGCGCGGTGTTCTATGCCGTCTACCTCGTCGCCGGCAGCCAGGTGATCCACCGCGTCGGCTCGGTCCGGTTCACCGCCTACGCAATGATGGTCGCCAGCGTGTTCTGCATCATCCAATTCGTGCTGCTGCGGCCGCTATCTGCGCTCGACCTGCCCCTTCCGGTGTATCTTCTCATGCTGGCCGTGGCGGTGGTTTCCACCGTCATCCCGTCCTTCATGATCTCGGAGGCCCTGCAGCGGATCGGCGCCAACCACGTTTCCCTGATCGGCGGCCTGGGGCCACTGGTGGCGATCGTGTTCGGCTATATCGGACTCGACGAGTCCATGACTGTCCTGCAATTCTGCGGGGCGGCGCTGATCCTGACAGGTGTCATGATCGTCAGCGTCAAGCCTGCGCGGCCGGTCTGACGCCGCAGTTTGAACGCCGGCCCGCAGCTTGTATAAGCGTCCGGCCGCAACGTGCGGCCCCGCGTGACGGTTGAAACGATGCTGCAAGCCCTCGCCATCCGCGATGTCGTCCTGATCGACCGCCTCGATCTCAGCTTCGAGCGTGGGCTGTCCGTGCTGACCGGCGAGACCGGCGCCGGCAAGTCGATCCTGCTCGACGCGCTCGGCCTCGCCCTCGGCGCGCGCGGCGATGCCGGCCTCGTGCGCAAGGGCGCCGCGACGGCGACCGTCACCGCCTGCTTCGAGCCGACGGCGAAGCACCCAGTGCGCGCCTTGCTGGACGAGCACGGGATCGAGGCCGACGGCCAGGTGATCCTGCGCCGCAGCCTCGGCGCGGATGGCCGCAGCCGTGCCTTCGTCAACGATCAGCCGGCCTCGGTCGGCCTGCTGCGCCAGATCAGCGCCCTGCTCGTCGAAGTGCACGGACAGTTCGACAATCAGGGCCTGCTCGATACGGCAAACCACCGCGCGGCACTCGATGCTTTCGCCGGGCATGGCGACGCGGTTGCGCAGGTCGGCGCGCTCTACACCGCCTGGCGGGCGGCCCATCAGGCAGAGGCGGACGCGCGCGAGCAGGCGGCGCGCGCCGTGCAGGATGCGGATTTCCTGCGCCATGCGCTCGAGGAGCTGGATGCGCTCGACCCTAGGCCCGGCGAGGAGGCGGAGCTCGCCGAGCAGCGCGCGATGCTGGGCGGCCGCGAGAAGCTGATCGAGGCGCTGAACGGCGCGCTCGCCGATCTCGCGGCGCATAAAGGCGTCGAGGGCAGCCTGCGCGCAGCGCAGCGCCAGCTCGAACGCGTGTCGCCGCAGGCGGCCGGACGATTGGACGCCGCGATCGCGGCCCTCGACCGCGCCGCCGTCGAGACGGTCGAAGCGGTGGCACAGATCGAGGCATTCGGCGCTTCGCTCGACCGCGACCCGCAGGCGCTCGAGCGTGCCGAGGAGCGGCTCTTCGCGCTGCGCGCCCTCGCCCGCAAGCACCGCGTCGAGGTCGACGCGCTCGCTGCCTTGCGCACTGACGTGGCGCGCCGCCTGGCAGCGATCGACGACCGCGACGGGCATCTCGCGGCGCTCGCGAAAGCGACGGCGGCAGCGCGCGCGCAGTACCTCGGCGCCGCCGAGGCGTTGAGCAAGGCGCGCGAGGCCGCGGCCGAGCGGCTGGGGCGCGCCATCGCGCGCGAGCTGCCGCCGCTGAAACTCGAGAAGGCGCGCTTCCGCGCCCGCCGCGAGACGCTGCCGGAGACCGGCTGGAACGCCGAAGGGATCGACCGCGTCGTGTTCGAGGTCGCCACCAACCCCGGCAGCGATCCGGGCCCGATCGACCGCATCGCCTCGGGCGGCGAGCTGGCGCGATTCATGCTCGCGCTCAAGGTCGTGCTCGCGCGCTCGACCTCGGCACCGACTTTGATCTTCGACGAGGTTGATGCGGGCCTCGGCGGCGCCGCGGCGGCCGCCGTCGGCGAGCGCCTTGCGCGCCTCGCGCGCGATGTGCAGGTGCTTGTTGTCACCCACTCGCCACAGGTCGCGGCGCGCGGCAGCCATCACTGGCGCGTGGCCAAGAGTTCGCGTGGCACGACCACCACGACGACCGTCGAGAACCTCGATCCCGCGGCACGGCGCGAGGAGATCGCGCGCATGCTGTCCGGCGCATCGATCACCGCTGCCGCGCGCGCAGCCGCCGACAGCCTGCTGCGCGGCGAATCCGCGGACGAGAAGACCACAAAGAAGGTCGTGCGCGCGTGAGCAAGGACGCCGCCGACATCGCCGTCGACAAGCTGACGCAGGCGCAGGCAAAGGCGGAGCTGGCGCGGCTCGCTGCCGAGATCGCGCACCACGACAAGCTCTACTATCAGAAGGACGCGCCGGAGATTTCCGACGCTGCCTACGATGCGCTGCGCAAGCGCAACCTGGCGATCGAGGCGCGCTTTCCCGATCTCATACGGCCCGACAGCCCCTCCCTGCGTGTGGGCGCAGCACCTGCCGCCGCTTTTGGCAAGGTGCGGCATTCGCTGCCGATGCTCTCGCTCGACAACGCCTTCGACGAGCAGGACGTGCGGGATTTCGCCGACCGCATCCGCCGCTTCCTCGGCCTCAAGCCCGACCAGGCGATCGAGCTCGTCGCGGAGCCCAAGATCGACGGGCTGTCGATCTCGCTGCGCTATGAGAAGGGCCGCTTCGTGCACGGGGCCACGCGCGGCGACGGCGAGACCGGCGAGGACGTGACCGCCAATCTGCGCACGCTCGACGACATCCCCAATCAGCTCAAGGGCCGCGACGCGCTGGACGTGCTCGAGGTGCGCGGCGAGGTCTACATGCAGCGCGGCGATTTCCTGAAGCTCAACGAGCGCCGCGTGAAGGACGGGGAGCCGCTCTTCGCCAATCCGCGCAACGCGGCGGCGGGCTCGCTGCGCCAGCTCGACCCGAACATCACCGCAAAGCGGCCCCTGCGCTTTTTCGGCTATGCGCTCGGCCAGGTCAGCGCCCCCGTTGCAAAGACGCATTGGGACCTGCTGATGCGCCTGCGCCACTGGGGCTTCCCGGTCAATCCGCTGGCGAAGCTGTGCGCCTCGGTCGACGAAGCGCTCGAGTTCTACCGCGGCATCGCCGAGAGGCGCGCCTCGCTTAGCTACGAGATCGACGGCGTCGTCTACAAGGTCAACCGCTTCGACTGGCAGGAGCGGCTCGGCATGGTCAGCCGCGCGCCGCGCTGGGCGACGGCCCACAAATTTCCGGCCGAGCAGGCCCGGACGAAGCTCAAGGACATCACCATCCAGGTCGGCCGCACCGGGACGCTGACGCCGGTCGCCGAGCTGGAGCCGGTCAATGTCGGCGGCGTGATGGTCGCGCGCACGACGCTGCACAACGAGGATGAGATCAAGCGCAAAGACGTGCGCATCGGCGACACCGTCATCGTGCAGCGCGCCGGCGACGTCATTCCGCAGATCGTCGGCATCGTGCCGACCGCGCGTCCGCGCGGCGCCAAGCCCTACGAGTTCCCGGACCATTGCCCGGTTTGCGGCTCCAAGGCCGTGCGCGCCGAAGGCGAGGTGGCGCGTCGCTGCACGGGCGGGCTGGTTTGCGAAGCACAAGTCGTCGAACGCCTGCGCCATTTCACGTCGCGTAATGCCTTCGACATCGAGGGGCTTGGTTGGGAGCGTGTCGAGGCCTTCCACAAGGACGGCCTGCTCAAGGTGCCAGGCGACATCTTCCGCCTGAGGAACCGCGCCGCCGAGATCGAGGCGCGCGAGGGCTGGGGCAAGAAATCGGTCGAGCGCCTGCTCGATGCGATCGAGGCGCGGCGTACGATCCCGCTCGACCGCTTCATCTACGCGCTTGGCATCCGCCAGGTCGGCGAGGCTACGGCCAAACTCCTGGCGCGTCACTACCGCAGCCTGGAGAACTGGCGGAAGTCGATGGAGGCCGCGGCGAAAGACCCCGAATGCGACGCAGCGCACGAGCTCGACGCCATAAGCCAGATCGGACCGTCGGTGGCGGCCGACATCTGCGCCTTCTTCGCCGAGTCGCATAATCGCGAGACGCTCGATGACTTGAAGCGAGTCGGCGTGCAGGTCGAGCCCGTGGCGGCCCCGGCGCGCGCCGCAAATTCGCCGGTCGCTGGCAAGACGGTGGTCTTCACCGGCACCCTTGAGACGATGACGCGGCCCGAGGCGAAAGCGCGCGCCGAGCAGCTCGGTGCCAACGTCACCGAATCGGTGTCGAAAAAGACCGATTACGTGATAGTCGGCGCCGAGGCCGGCTCGAAAGCGACCAAGGCTAAGGCTTTAGGCGTAACTACGTTGAGTGAACAGGAGTGGCTCAAGCTGATCGGCGCTGCTTAGCCTGGCTGTGACAGAAAACGGGCACGTTGTCACGGGATGGTTTCTTCCCGTTGTAGGTGTAGGCAGCGATACTGCACTCCTCGCGTGGCGGCGTCTTCGACGCTGGAAGTCACGCAAAACCGGCCCGCGCGCACCCCGCCCTTGGGTCGGTTTGACGGAGCAAGCAGGCGGTCGAGCCGCAAGTCTCCCGCGCCCTGCCCTCCGATAGGCGCGGTCCTCCCCACCCCGAGGACCGCGCCTTTTTCTTTCTAGGAT
This sequence comes from Alphaproteobacteria bacterium, assembly GCA_036260035.1. Taxonomy (GTDB): domain Bacteria; phylum Pseudomonadota; class Alphaproteobacteria; order CACIAM-22H2; family CACIAM-22H2; genus DATAAP01. The sequence goes on from DATAAP010000488.1 coordinate 4,717, forward strand.
CCGAGCGGCCGAGTCGCCTCGTCGAGCCACAGCGCCACGGCGCCATCGACCAACGGCATCAGCGTCTGCCGCACGCGCGCGTGATAGGCGTCGAGCCACTGGATCTCGGCCTGCGCCATCAACGCCGTGTCAACCAGCGTGCGGTCGATCGGCACCAGAGTAAGCGTTTCGAATCCGAGCAGCGGCCGCTCGGCGCCCGGCGGCGTATCGACCTCGCACACCGCGACGAGATTCTCGATGCGGATTCCGTAGGCGCCGGTCTTGTAGTAACCCGGCTCGTTGGAGACGATCATGCCCGGCTGCAGCGCCACGGTGTTCGGCACTTTGGAAATGCGGTGCGGACCCTCATGGACCGACAGATAGCTGCCGACGCCGTGGCCGGTGCCGTGGTCGTAGTCGAGTCCCACCTGCCATAGTGCCATGCGCGCCAGCGCATCGAGCTGCGAGCCCGAGGTCCCTTTGGGAAAACGCGCCGTCGCCAGCGCTATATGGCCTTTCAGCACGCGCGTGAAGCGGTCGCGCTGCTCCGGGGTCGGCGTGCCGATCGCGACGGTCCGCGTCACGTCCGTCGTCCCGTCGAGATACTGCGCGCCTGAGTCGACCAGATAGAGCATGTCCGGCGCGATGCGCGCATTTGTGGCATCCGTCACGCGATAGTGGACGATGGCGCCGTTAGCGCCAGCGCCGGAGATCGTCGTGAAGCTGGTGTCGCGGAAGCCCTCACCGGTGGTGCGGAACTCGAACAGCCGCGCCGCAGCGCTCAACTCCGTAAGGCGGCCGGTCGGCGCTTCCTTGGCGAGCCAAGCGAGGAAGCGCGTCACCGCGACGCCGTCGCGGACATGCGCGTTGCGCGTGTTCTGCAGCTCGACCTCGTTCTTGCACGCCTTAGACAGCGCGCAGGGATCCTGGCCGCGCACGACCTCCGCGCCGGCGGCCTTCAGCCGCTCGTTCATCCAGACCGCGCCGGTCGCGGCATCGACCAGCACGCGCGCCTTCTGCTGCCCCAAGCGGTCGAGCGCCGGTCCGAAGGCGCTGCGCGGCTCGACTTTCACCTGATTGCCGAGATGCGGCATGACGCTCGGCAGCAGCTTGCGCGGCTCGATGAATAGATCGACCAGGCCGTCGGCGTGAAGGATCGCGAATCCGAGCGGCAGCGGCGTGTGCGGCACGTCGCCGCCGCGGATATTGAGCAGCCAGGCGAGCGAGTCCGGCGCCGTGATCACCGCCGCGGCATAACCGTCGGCCTTGAGCTTCGCGCCGAGTTCGGCGCGCTTCTCGGCAGCACTGCGCCCGGCGTAGCGCTCCTCATGCGGGCGCACGGGCGCGATCGGCTCGGGCGGCTGGTTCGTCCACACTGCGTCGATCGGGTTGCCGTCCACGGCGACCAGCTCGGCTCCGTCGCGGAGCGCTGCAGCCCCCAGCTTCGCGATGCCGTCCGGGGTGTGCAGCCACGGATCGAAGCCGATGCGCATGCCCTTGCGCGTATGCGCGGCAAGCCAGTCATGCGGCGGCTCGTCGACGAGATGGCGCGTCTCGAACACGGCCGTGTCGACCTGCTGCCGCGCCTGCAGCGTGTAGCGGCCATCGACAAAGAGCGCCGCCTTGTCGAGCAGGACGATGGCGGCGCCCGCCGACCCGGTGAAGCCGGTGATCCACGCCAGCCGCTCCGCGCGGGATGGCACATACTCGCCCTGGTGCTCGTCGCCGCGCGGCACGATGAGGCCGTCGAGGCCGCGGCGCTTCAGCTCGGCGCGCAGCGCATCGATGCGCGCGCGCGTCCACGGCGCGGCGAGCCCGTCGTCGTGCCGGGATTCGAGTTCGTGCTTCAGCGCGACAAGCTGTGCCTTGAGGGCCGGCCCCGCCTGCTCGGCGACCAGCGCCGTCCAAGCCTCCGGGTCGGCAGGTGGGGCTGGTGCCGCCAGCACCCCGGCCAGCAGCGCCCTGACCTCGGCTGCATTCATCCGGCTGCCGGCACGACGCAGCTGCTCGTCCAAGGCCCGGTCGCCCTCATAACGGGTGGTCAGGACGGGCTGTGCAGTCATCGCGGC
>DATAAP010000489.1:0-3684 GCA_036260035.1 Alphaproteobacteria bacterium
GTGCTGCCGACGGGATTGCTGCTTTCCGTTGGCTTCATCGAGTCCGACGGCGTCGGCCCGACGGGCGACTGGACTCTCGAGAATTTCCAGACCCTGCTCTCGCGGCCGCTCTACTACCGCGCCATCCTGCGCTCGTTTCTCGTCGGCACGGCCGTCGGCGCGCTGGTCATCGTGCTCTCCTACCCGCTCGCCTACTTCCTGGTGCGCACCACCAGCCGCTGGCGCAACCTGCTGATCGCGGTGTCGCTGGCCCCGCTGCTGGCCAGCGTGATCGTGCGCACCTATGGCTGGTGGGTGGTGCTCAACCGCGAAGGCGCCATCAACAACTTTCTCAAAGCGACGGGGCTCATCGAGCAGCCGGTGACGCTGATCCCCTCGACGCCGGCGATCATTGTCGGCCTCGCCCACGCCCTGCTGCCTTATGGCGTGCTCACGATCATCGCCTCACTGAACGGCCTAAACCCGAATCTGGAGCGCGCCGCGATGAGCCTCGGCGCCAACCGGTTCCGCACGTTTCTGAGCGTGACGCTGCCGCTTACGCTGCCCGGGATCGTCGGGGGCTTTCTCCTCGCCTTCGCGATCGCGATCAGCGCCTACGCGACTCCGGCGATCCTCGGCGGCCCGGCGACGGAGGTTATGGCAACGATGATCAGGACTTTCATGGCGGTGACGCTCGACTGGGCCTTGGGCTCGGCGATGGGCGCCATCCTGCTCGTCAGCGCGATCGGACTGCTGATCCTCACGTCGGTCCTGGGCAGCCGCCAGAACGTCGCGTCATGAAGCAGCGATCCTGGCCTTGGGTGGCGCTCACCATCGCCGTCGCGGCGATCTACGTCTTCATTGTCGGACCGATCCTGATCACCACGGCGGTCTCCTTCAACGCCACTAACCGCTCCTACTTTCCGCCGCAGGGCTTCTCCCTGCGCTGGTGGGCGGACGTCTTCCAGCCGCAATGGGTGCAGCCGCTGCTGTTCAGCCTCGAGCTCGCGACCCTCACCTGCGTGCTGGCGACCGCCTTCGGCCTGCCGCTCGCCTTCGCCCTGCACCGCTACGACTTTCCCGGGAAAGCCCTCATCCGCGCCCTCGTGATGGGACCGTTGATCCTGCCGACCTTGGTGACTGGCATTGCGCTGCTGCAGTTTCTAACCATCGTCGGGCTCGGCAGCTGGATCGGCTATGGCGCGTTGCTCGTCGGTCACGTTGTCATCTGCCTGCCGTTCAGCGTCCGTACAGTTGCGATCAGCCTGCATACGATTCCACCGAACGTGGAGGCCGCTGCCGGCAGCCTCGGGGCGCGGCCCTGGTCCGTGCTGCGGCACATCACTCTGCCGCTGCTGATACCGGGGATCTTCGCCGGCATGGCGTTTGCCTTCATCCACAGTTTCACGGATGTGAATCTTTCATTGTTCATCGCGCGCCCGGGGGAGCGTCCGATCACCGTGACCATCCTGTCCTTCCTAGAATACGGTTTCGCGCCGACGCTTGCCGCGCTTTCGATCATCTCGCTGCTGATCCCGCTGGCGCTGGTGGCGATACTCGGCCGCTTCATCGGCATCGGCAATTTCCTGTTCGAGGAGCAGGGCCGTGGCTGAGCCGGCGCTACAGCTCCGCGCGTTGACGAAGCGCTTCGGCGCGACGACGGCCGTGGATGAAATCGACCTCGCAGTAGCGCAGGGCGAGTTCGTCACCCTGCTCGGTCCGAGCGGCTGCGGGAAGACGACGACCCTGAACCTGATCGCCGGATTTCTGACGCCTGACGGTGGGGAAATCCATTTGGCGGGAAAGTCCGTCGGCAGCCGCCCACCCTTCGAGCGCGATCTCGGCATCGTCTTCCAGGACTACGCGCTGTTTCCGCACATGACGGTGGCCGAAAATGTCGGCTTCGGCCTCAAAATGCGCGGATTGGACTCCAAGGAGATCGAGCGCCGCGTCGGCGAGGCTCTGGCCATGGTGCACCTTCCGGGCCTCGGCGCGCGCCGGCCACTGCAGATGTCCGGCGGCCAGCGCCAGCGCGTGGCCCTCGCCCGCGCGCTCGTGATCCGCCCCGCCATGCTGCTGCTCGACGAGCCGCTGTCAAATCTCGATCTGAAGCTGCGCGAGGAGATGCGCATCGAGATCTCCAACCTGCAGCGCCGGCTCGGCATCGCCACCGTGTTCGTCACGCACGATCAGGGCGAGGCGCTCACCATGTCCGACCGCATCGCCGTGATGCGCAATGGGCGAATCGAGCAGATCGGCGCCCCCGCGGATATCTACGAGCGGCCCGCGACCCGGTTCGTGGCCGGCTTCATCGGCGCCATCAACATGCAGCCGGCCGTCGTTTCGTCGGCATCGTCAGATGGCTATGCGAGGCTGGAGACGCCGGCGGGTCCGGCGCTCGCCCGGTTGCCGACCGGCTTCGGGGCCGGCGTGAAGACCACGCTGACCGTACGCCCGGAGCGCCTGCGCCTCGGCGCCGCGGCGCCTGAGAACGCGGTTGCCTGGCCGGCAACGGTTGAGCACGTGGTTTACCTCGGCGCCCGCCGCGAGGTCCGCCTGCGCCTGGCAGACGGTTCCGCCGCGATAGCCGAGGTCACCAACGACGGCTCGGGCGGCCGCGCGGCCGGAGAGAAGGTCACGGCATGGTTCAAGCCCGACGACGCTTGGGTCATCCCTGAAAATGCATCGGATTAAGGGAGAGCGAGATGACGTTTCGCTTCGATATCCGCCCAACAGCAGGCCCTCTGGGCGCCGACGTGGTCGGCTTTCCATTCCGCGACTTCTCCGACCGGGACATTGCCGCGATGCGCAAAGCCTGGCTCGACCACCAGGTCCTGCGCTTCCGCGATACCGACATCGACGACGATATTCAGATCAGATTCTCCGCCACGCTCGGGCCGTTCGTGATCCATCCGCGACAGGCGCAGGAAGGCCAGCATGGCAGCCGCAAGGAAATCCTCGTCGTCAGCAACATGAAGAAGCCTGACGGAACGCCGGCCGGCGATCTCGGCGATGGTGAGGTGCAGTGGCACACCGACACTTGGTTCAAGGAGCGGCCACCATCCGCCTCCATCCTGCGCGCGCTGAAAATCCCGCCCGCAGGCGGCAACACCTACTTCTCCAGCATGTACCGCGCGTACGAAACACTGCCGGCCGCCCTGAAGACGGCCATCGAAGGCCGCTGCATCCACCATCAAACCGTCATCGACGGGCGCGGCGACCTGCGGATGGGCATGACGCGGCCGGAGAGCGACGATGTGCGCACCTGGCCCGGCGTCGACCACCCGATCGTGCGCACGCATGGCGAGACCGGACGCCGAGCCCTTTATCTCGGCGGCAGCCCCAAATACCAGTCGATCGTCGGCATGCCGCTCGACGAAGGCCGCGCCATACTCGACGAGCTGTGGCGGCATGCCGGCCGCGCCGAGTTCGTATGGACGCAGGTCTGGCGCTCAGGCGACATGGTGATGTGGGACAATCGCTGCGTCATGCATAAGCGCGACGCTTTCGAGTCCAGCAGCGTCCGCCTGATGCACCGCACCGCGATCGAGGGTGAGCGCCCGCACTAGCCTTTCGCGCGCTGCTCCAGCAGCTTGACCGCTGCGTAGGCGACCGCGCGGATGCCGGTCGGGATGGCCAGGTCGTTGCAGTCGTAGTTGGCGTTGTGCACCTGGCAGTTGAGGCCGTCGATGCGCGACCCGATGC
>DATAAP010000490.1:0-3093 GCA_036260035.1 Alphaproteobacteria bacterium
TCGTCGGCGTAGGAGAAGCCCGGCAGGCCGAGATGCACGCCGCATTCGAGATGCCCGCGCGCCTTCACCGCATCGAGCGTCGGGCCGGCCATCGCCGTGCCGCCGCTCATCACTGCCAATGCGGCAGCGGCCGCCATCGCCAACTTCTTCATTTAAAAACCCCCAAAGGATGAATGTCGGGCCGGATATTCGCGCGAGGGCGGCAATGGGTTCAAGCCTTTGCTGCGTCTGAGGCCGGGATGGCTGATATGATGACAATTGCCTGCGCGATCGGCGGATCGTCGGTCATCGACAGATCGATGCGCGCCACCATGCCCGGCGGTGTCATTGATTCGAGACGGACTTTGGCGCCGCCGGTGAGGATCAGAGTCGGCTGGCCGCCCGGCCGGTTCATGACCCCCATGTCGCGCCAGAACACGCCTTTGCGGAACCCCGTACCGAGCGCCTTGGCGCACGCTTCCTTCGCGGCGAAACGTCGCGCATAGCTGGCCGCGCGGTTGGCGCGGCCCTCGCTCTTGTCCTGCTCCACCGCGGTGAAGATGCGGTTGATGAAGCGCGGGCCGAAGCGTTCGAGCGCCTTCTCGATGCGCGTGATGTCGACGAGGTCGCTGCCGATGCCAAGGATCACGTCAGGCCGAACGCTCGCCGCTGGACTCGGCACGCGCCTTGTCCATGAGGCTGCGCATCCGCTTGATGGCGCTTTCGAGCCCACTGAAGATCGCCTCGCCGATGAGGAAGTGACCGATATTGAGCTCGACGATCGTTGGAATGCTCGCGACCGGAGCGACCGTGTCGAAAGTCAGGCCATGCCCGGCATGGCACTCGATTCCCAAAGCCTCGGCATGCGCGGCTGCAGTGACGATGCGCTCGAGCTCCCTCTTCACGCGTGGGCCGTTCGGCGCGTCGATATAGGCCTCGCAATAGGCGCCGGTGTGCAGCTCGACGACAGGCGCGCCGAGCGACTTCGCAGCCTCAAGCGCGGAGCGTTCCGGCTCGATGAAGAGCGACACGCGGATGCCTGCGGCACTAAGCTGGCGCACGTAAGGCGCGATGGAATTGTGCGCCTTCACGACGTCGAGCCCGCCCTCCGTGGTGCGCTCTTCGCGCTTCTCGGGCACGATGCAGGCGGCGTGCGGCTTGTACTTCAGCGCGACGTCGAGCATCTCCTGCGTCGCCGCCATCTCGAAGTTCAGCGGCAGATCGATCTCGGCGGTCAGCCGTCGGATGTCATCGTCCGAGATGTGGCGGCGATCCTCGCGCAGATGCGCGGTGATGCCGTCGGCGCCGGCCTGCGCGGCCAGCCGCGCAGCGCGCACGGGATCCGGATGCCGGCCACCACGCGCGTTGCGGATGGTGGCGACATGGTCGATGTTCACGCCGAGGCGCAGATATCGCTTTGCCGGCATCGCGGGCCTCCGGTGCGCTGGGCTACTTGATCACACCGCAGGCGATGCGGCCGCCGCCGCCGCCGAGCGGCGCCGGCGCGTCGTCGTAATTGTCGCCGCCGGCATGGATCATCACCGAGCGGCCGTTCAGGTTGCTGGTCTTCAGCCGCGGCGCAAGCACGGGCAGATTCGCCGTGCCGTCTTTGTCGACCACGAGCACCGGCAGATCGCCGAGATGCCCTTCCTTGTCGTGCGGCCCGCGATGCTTCTTGGTGCCTTGCGGATCGTAATGGCCGCCGGCCGCCATGCCCGCGGCCGGCTGGTTGTTCGCCCCCGGCCCGGGCCCGCAATTCGGGTTCTCATGGATGTGGAAGCCGTGCGGGCCAGGCGGCAGGCCGGTCAATTTCGGCTCCGCGACCAGGCCTTGGTTGGTATCGCGGAAGGTGATGGTACCGATCGACGCGCCAACGCCGTTCGCATCGATCGCGTTTACGGTGACGGTCGTGTTGGCGGCAAAGGCAGCGCCGCCAAACGCCAGGACGGCGATTGAAGCCATCCCGGCCAGGCTGGTTTTTCTCATCACTATGCTCCTCCCGGATTCCTGCTCTGTCGGTTGCAAAATGTCAGCCGCGGGCCCGCTCGACCGAGTTGATCGCCGGCGTCGCGCGGAGCGCGGCGATGATGTTCGTCAGATGCTTTACGTCACGAACCTCGATATCAATGAGCATTTCCCAAAATTGTTGCGACCGGTTGGTAATCTTCAGGTTGGTAATGTTGCCGGCGTTCTTCGCGATCACCGTCGAGAGCGCGCCCAGGCTGCCCGGCTCGTTGGCGACCACCAGGGCGACGCGCCCCACCCGCGCCTCGGAATCCTCGCCGGTCTCCCAGGCAACGTCGATCCAGCGCTCCGGCGTGTCCGCGAAGCTCGCCAGCGTGTCGCAATCGATGGTGTGGATGGTGACACCCTTGCCGGTCGTGACAATGCCGACAATACGGTCGCCCGGCAGCGGATGGCAGCAGCCAGCATAGTGCACCGCCATGCCAGGGATGAGGCCGCGGATGGGAATGCCGCTCGGCTTCTCCTTGCCCTTGGGCTTGCCGCGCAGGAGTGGAATGATCTTCGACGGCTTCGCTGGTGTCTTCGTGCCCGGGAACACCGCGCCGATGACGTCGCGCTCCGTCACCTTGCCCTCGCCCACCTGGGCATAGAGATCGTCCGAGTCGTTGCACTTGAAGATCTTGAGGACGCCGTCGATCGCCTTCTCGGTGAAGTCGTAGCCCTCGTGCCGGAAAGCCTTCTGGATCATGGAGCGCCCGAGGGCGACGAACTGCGCGCGCTGCTGCGTGCGCACGAAGCGGCGGATTCGCGCGCGCGCCTTGCCGGTGACGACGAATCGCTCCCACATCGGCGACGGCGTCTGCGCCTTCGAGGTGATGATCTCCACCTGGTCGCCGTTGGAGAGTTGCGTCTTCAGCGGCATCATTCGGCCGTTGATCTTGCCGCCGACGCAATGGTCGCCGACCTCGGAGTGCACGGCGTAGGCAAAGTCGACCAGGGTGGCGCCGCGCGGCAGCGCGATCAGGTCTCCCTTCGGCGTGAAGCAGAACACCTGGTCCTGGAACATCGCCATCTTGGTGTGCTCCAGGAACTCCTCGGGCGTGCCGGCATGTTCGAGTATGTCCAGAAGCTCGCGCAGCCAGCGATACA
>DATAAP010000491.1:0-4133 GCA_036260035.1 Alphaproteobacteria bacterium
ATCGGACGGCAACCTTGGAACCTCATCCAGCTCTCCCTTTGCATCGCTCGCCAAGGTGAATAGTCTCGGGCTGCAGCCCGGCGACACCGTTCTTTTTGCGCGCGGCGCGACGTTCAACGGCGGCATCGAGGTCAACGCGTCCGGCACCGCCAGCGCGCCGATCACCTACGGCGCCTATGGCAGCGGCGCTGAGCCGGTGTTCGCCAATGCCCAGAACGGCTTCGATGGGCACGGCAACAGCAACATCGTGATCCGCGACATCAATATCAGGAACATGAGCGGTGCTGCCGTCATCAATTTCGGCGGCTCGAACTGGACTATCGACAACGTCGACGTCGACACCGTCGGCACGGCCTATGTGCCCGGCAACAACGAGTTCTCCGCCTTTCAGTTTCGCGGATTCTCCGGCCTGACGATCCAGAACTCGAGCTACAAGAACGTCAACGGCGACGGCGTGTTCTTGTGGGAGGTCTCCGGGATCAAAATCCTCAACAACAATTTCGGCACGCCGAGCGGCCCGACCTCCGACAACATCCACAGCTACCGGATCAGCAACTACGAGATCCGCGGCAATGTGATGGATTTCAGCGGCTCCACCGATAGCGGCAAGGGCAACATGGTGGTGCAGGAGAGCTCGAACGGCGTCATCGCGAACAACACCTTCATCATGAGCAATGCCCATTACGGCATTGGCGGTACGATCCAGAACGGCGTCATCGAGAACAACCACTTCATCGGCCGCGCCGAAGGGACTTGGTCGACGGCGCTCAATGTCACCGAAGGGCTCGGCTACGCCTCGACGGTGACGAACATGACCATCCGCAACAATTTCTTCGATGGCAGCGGGATGGGCATCTATACCTGGGACGGCAACGGCGCCGGCACGGCCTATCGCAACAACTTCAACATCACGGGCAACATCTTCAAGAACCTGCGTGATCCGGCGATCGTCGCGGAGTGGCCGGTGCAGCTCAACGGCGCCTACGCCAACAACACGCTGATCAACACGACGGACCCGAACTGGGGCGGCACTCTCGGCTCCTGGTCGATGACCAACAACGTCCATACCTCGACCATGCCGTCATGGAATGGCGGCGCGGGCTCGTACGTGCCGGTGCCCGTGGTACCGGTGATCAAGGGCACTGAGGGTGGCGACAACCTGGTCGGGACTGACGGTGCGGACACGATCTGGGGCGATCCGTTGCAGGATGGGCCGACCGGCGGCAATGACGTCATCCGCGGCGGCAAGGGCGCTGACTACGTCTCCGGCGGCGCCGGCAACGACACCTATGTCGGCGAGCGCGGCGGCGGCATGGACACGATCCGCTGGTTCGAGGCTGGCAAGGACAAGATCGACGTCAAGTTGTTCGGCTGGAAGTCATTGACGGAGATGCAGGCCGCCGGCGTGACGATGACTGCCGGCGTGGACGCCAATTCAACGCCGCTCGTGACGCTGAACTTCGGCAATGGCGACGGCTTCAAGGTGACTGGCGTCAGCAGCCTCGCGGCGACAGACTTCGCCTTCGCAGCAGGCTCCACGCCGGCTCCGACGCCTACGCCGACGCCGCCGACAGGCACCATCAGCGGCACGGCGGGGAATGATAAGCTGACCGGCAGCGAGAACGTCAACGATGTGATCGACGCCAGGGGCGGCCACGACACGCTGTACGGCCTCTCGGGCGATGACACGCTGCGGGCCGGCATTGGCAACGACACGGCCTATGGCGGCCTCGGTAACGACCGGCTCGATGGCGGCAGCGGCGATGACCGGCTCTACGGCGAGGCGGGCAACGACCGGCTCGACGGCAGCACTGGCAGGGATTGGCTGATCGGCGGCGCGGGGAACGACGTCTTCGCCTTCGCCCGCGGCCATGGGTCGGATCTTGCGGTCGACTTCGTAGCGGGTCAGGACAAGATTGACCTGAGCGCCTTCGGCCTAGGCGGCATGGCCCAGCTCACCGCGAGCGCCAGCGTGGTTTCGACCAGCGCGAACACGCTGTATGTCGACTTCGGGTCAGGCGATCGCCTGACGATCTACGGCATCGGCAAGCTGACGGCAGACAACGTCATCTTCTGAAGCCGAGCAGTCTGGCTGCAGGGTGAAGGGGCGGCGGCAACGCCGCTCCTTTGCATTGTCTCATCGGAGTGACCGCACGGCTTACCCGCGGCAGCGCCAATACCCTTATTGCTAGTTGCCGGCATAACCACGCTTTCCGCAAGATCGCGCCACCTTTGCGAGCGGAGGCGCATGCGCGACATCACGGTCCTAGGCAATAAGGTCACCGATCTGACGACAGCCGAGCTATTGGCGGAAGTTGATGCGATCATCGCGCGCGGCGCATCGGAGGTAATTCTCAATACGAACGTCCACGGCATAAACCTGGCGCAGCGTTTGCCGTGGCTGAAAGCCTACCGGAACAGCATCCGGGTTACCCATGCCGATGGCGCCGGTATCGCGCTCGGCGCGCGGCTGCTTGGCTATCGGATGGGACCACGCGTCTGCATCAACGATTTCATCTGGGACCTCGCGCGCTACTGTCGCGAGCATGACCGGTCGGTCTTTCTGCTCGGGGCCGCGCCCGACGTCGTCACGCGCGCGGCGGCTGCGCTCAAGGCGCGGGAGCCGAACGTGCGAATTGCCGGCATCCACAACGGCTACTTCGCCAAGCAAGGGCCGGAGAATGACCGAGTCGTCGCGCTGATCAACGAAGCGCGTCCTAACATCCTTCTGGTGGGCTTCGGCATGCCGGTGCAGGAGCAGTGGGTACGCGACAACGTCCATCGCTTGAACGCCAACGTGATCATGGTCGTCGGCGGGTTCTTCGACCGGCTCTCGGGCGAGGTGCCGTGGACGCCGCGCTGGATGACGGAGAACGGCCTCGAATGGGTCTATCTGTCGCTGCGCCGGCCACGCCGGTTCTTCGACCGCTACCTGATCGGCAATCCGAAATTCCTCATCCAGGTACTGCTCGAGCGCTTCGGACTGCTCAACGGATCATCCCGTTACGATCCGCCTCCTCAGGGCAGCCGGAGCTGAACGATGTGCGGCATCGCCGGCATCGCGGCGCGCGCGCCCTTCAACGATCGGGATCTGCTGGTTGCGATGCGCGATGCGATGACGCATCGCGGTCCCGACGATGCCGGAGCGTGGTGGTCTGAGGACGGAAGGGTCGGTCTCAGCCAGCGGCGCCTTGCGATCATCGACCTCTCGCCTGGCGGCCACCAGCCGATGAGCGACGCGACCGGCGAGATCTGGATCACCTTCAACGGCGAGATCTACAATTATCGCGAGCTGCGCGAGGTGCTCTTGCGCCGCGGCCACCGCTTCCGCACCGCGAGCGACACCGAGGTGATCCTGGAAGCCTATCGCGCCTGGGGCGTCGACTGCCTCGAGCATCTCGACGGCATGTTCGCCTTCGCTCTTTATGACAAGCGCGCCGAGCGGCTGTTCGTCGCGCGCGACCGCGCGGGCGAGAAGCCGCTCTATTATCGCCATTCCGACCGCATGCTGGCTTTCGCGTCCGAGCTCAAGGGCCTCATGGGGACCCGACGCTCCATCGAGAGATGGATGTCGGCGCGCTCGACCATTATCTCGCCTACGGTTATGTACCGGGCGCTATGTGCATCTTGCGCGGCATCAGCAAGCTGGCGGCGGCACACGCCCTGATCTACCGGCTCGACACCGGCGAGGTGAAGCTGTGGCGCTATTGGCGGCTGCCCGAGCCTTCTGGTCGCGCCGATATCGGCGAAGACGCGCTCATCGAGGAGCTCGAGCTCCTATTGCGCGAGTCGGTGCGGCGGCGGCTGGTCGCCGATGTTCCGGTCGGCATCCTGCTGAGCGGCGGGATCGACTCGAGCCTCGTTACGGCGCTAGCGGCGCAGGTCAGTGCGAGTCCGGTGCGCACATTCACGATCGCATTCCCCGGCGCCGGACGCTTCAACGAGGCAACGTATGCTCGCATCGTCGCCGATCACTTCGGCACGGAGCATACCGAGCTTGCGGCGGAGGCCGACGCGATGGGCCTGCTTCCGGATCTGGCGCGCCAATACGACGAGCCGATTGCGGATTCGTCGATGATCCCGACCTACCTGGTCTCCAGGCTGATACGCCGCCACGCCACCGTCGCCATCGG
>DATAAP010000492.1:0-6325 GCA_036260035.1 Alphaproteobacteria bacterium
CACCAGCCGGTGCACGCCGGATTCAGTCTTCAGCCAGCCATAGGCATTGGGGCCGCTGATCTTGAGCGTCGCGGACTTGATGCCCGCCTCTTCGCCCGGGCTCTCTTCCTCGAACTCGACCTTGTAGTCGTGGGCCTCGGCCCAGCGCATGTAGAGGCGCAGCAGCATCTGCGCCCAGTCCTGGCTCTCGGTCCCGCCGGCACCGGCGTGGATTTCGAGGTAGGCGTCGTTGGTATCCGCCTCGCCCGACAGCAGCGCTTCGAGCCCGCGTTTCGCAGCATTGTCCTTGAGCGTGCGCAGCGCGTTCTCCGCATCGGCAAGCACGGCTTGATCGCCTTCCGCCTCGGCGAGCTCAATCAGACCGATCGTGTCCGCAAGTTCGGCGCTCAGCGCGTTGTAGCTGCCGATCGCCTTGTCGAGCTGCGCGCGCTCGCGCAGCACCGTCTGCGCCTTCGCCGAATCGTTCCATAAAGCCGGGTCGCCGGCCTTCGCGTTCAGCTCCGCGAGTTTCTTGACCGCGTTGTCGTAGTCAAAGATGCCTCCTCAGCAGTTCCAACGACTGCTTGATCTCGGAGGCGATGGCAGCGATCTCGGCGCGCATGTCGGTCCTCGTGATGCTCTCGGGGCGGCACTCTAGCGGTTCGTCGGCATGAAGCAAGCCGTTCGCCTTCGCAAGCGCAACATCGCGCTCTACCTTTACGATTAAGTCTTTTGCAAGTGTTCCACCCTTAAGCTTATCCGGGGTGAACAACCGGCAGCGAAGTCGCCTTTGCGATCTTTCGCCCCGCTAAGGAGCGGGCCATCATGCCACGCAGCGAAACCTTGCCGATGCGCCTGCCGCATCGCAATCCGCGCCTGGCGCGCAGCACGCGCATTCCGCTGCTCTGGCGCCTGCGGGCGATCGGCCGTGCGCTGGTCCAGCTCACCCGCGAGCTCATCGTCGTGCCGGGATATCGCCGCGGCCGCGAGGACTTCCTGCAGCTTGCCGCCCGCGAGGCGCGCGAGCGCAGCGACGCAATCGATGCCAGCGTCGGCGCAATGTCAGCGGCGGACATCCGCCGCATCGCAGACGCTACACGCCGCGAACCCGATCAAACCCGTCAGTAAAGTCCGCCCGTATCGCTCGCTGGCACGGGCGCCGTTCCCGCCGCCTCGCTCGCCAGCGCGCCGCCATCGAGGACGGGGCCCGGCACCACTGGCTCCGTGCCCGGCTTGAACGCTTCCCAGATCACGTCGCGCTCGCCCGGCCGCGCGACGAGGCCCGTCGACGGATTTACGCGTACGAGCCGGATGCCGGGCGGAATGCGGAACGGAATCGCCGGCTTGTCCTTGAGCGCGTCGGCCATCACGTCCTTGAAGATCGGCACCGAGACGCTGGAGCCGGTCTCGTTCGGCCCCAGAGTGCGCGGCGTGTCGAAACCGACGAACACGCCTACGGCCAGGTCCGGTGAGAATCCGACGAACCAGGCGTCGTTGCTGTCGTTTGTCGTGCCCGTCTTGCCGGCGAGCGGCTTGCCGATCTCCTTGATGCGGCGACCGGTGCCGCGATCGACGACGCCCTGTAGGATGTTCACCATCTGGAAGGCGGTGTCGGCGCCGATCACGCGCTCGCGCATGTCGGCCACCGCAGGCATTGGCTGGTTGCTCCAGAACTGTGCGCGGCATTCGTCGCAGGGCCGCGGATCGTGCTTGAAGATCGTCCTGCCGTTGCGGTCCTGCACGCGGTCGATCAGGGTCGGCTTGATGCGCAGGCCGCCGTTCACCAGCATCGCGTACGCGGTGGTCAGCTTCAGCAGAGTTGTCTCGCCCGCCCCTAGCGACATCGACAGATGCTCGGGCAGCTGGTCGATGATGCCGAAGCGTTCGACGTAGTCCGCGACCTTGTCCATGCCGATGTTCTGCGCGAGCCGTATGGTCATCAGGTTGCGCGACTGCTCGATGCCGACGCGGATCGGACTCGGCCCGAAGAAATTGCGCGAATAGTTCGAGGGCTTCCACGGCGGCAAGCCGGGGCCTTGGTTGATGACGATTGGCGCGTCGAGCACGAGGCTCGAGGGCGTGAATCCGTTGTCGAGCGCCGGCAGGTAGACGAACGGCTTGAAGGCAGAGCCCGGCTGCCGCACCGCCTGGGTCACACGGTTGAACTGGCTGAGCTCAAAGCTCCAGCCTCCGGCCATAGCCAGCACGCGGCCGGTGTGCGGATCGAGGGCGACGATGCCGCCCGAAACGTTGGGGATCTGGCGTAGGGTGAACTGTCGCGCGGCAGCATCGCCTTCGAGCGCCTCAACGGCGACCACGTCGCCGGGGTTGAGCACATCGCTCGGCTGGCGGACCGGCGGCCCGAGCCGCTGCTGCTCGCGATGCGCGCGCGCCCACTGCATCTCGGAGAACGGAATCGTGCCGGTCTTGCCATCCGCAACGCCGACCGTCACGGCCTTGTCGCCGATATCGAGCGCCACGGCGAGCATCCAATTCGCCGGCAGACCCGCGGGTTTCTGCACGGCCTGCAGGCGCCTCTCCCAGCCGACGCCAGGATCGATGCGCGCAATCGGACCGCGCCAGCCATGGCGGCGGTCGTATGTGATCAGCCCTTTGCGCAGCGCGCGGTCGGCGATGTCCTGCAGGCGTGGATCGACGGTCGTGCGCACGGACAGGCCGCCGCCATAGAGCCCCGCCTCGCCATAGCGCTGCAGCAACTCGCGGCGCACTTCCTCCGCAAAATACTCGGCACGGACGACTTCGACCTCGCCGCGGCCGCGGACCTGGAACGGCGTGCCGCGCGCCTGCTCCGCCTCGGCCTCGGTGATCACACCGTCCTCGCGCATGCGGCTGATGACCCAGTCTCGGCGCGCCTTCGCAGCCTCCGGATGGCGGAACGGATGATAGTTGTTGGGTGCCTTGGGGAGTGCAGCGAGATAGGCGGCCTCTTCGATCGTCAGCTCGTCCATCGGCTTATTGAAGTAGTTGAGCGCTGCCGCGGCGACGCCATAGGCGCCCTGGCCGAGGTAGATCTCGTTGAGATAGAGCTCGAGGATGCGGTCCTTGCTCAGCGCCTGCTCGATACGCACGGCGAGGATCGCTTCCTTGACCTTGCGCTCCAGCGAAACCTCGTTCGTCAGCAGGAAGTTCTTGGCGACCTGCTGCGTGATTGTCGACGCGCCGATCGGGCGCTTCGTGCCGCGATTCATCGCGTTGTAGATCGCAGCACGCGCGATATCTGGCAGGCTGATGCCGGGATGCGAATAGAAGCTCTTGTCCTCGGCCGACAGGAAGGCGTTGATGACGAGCTTCGGGATCGCGTCGATCGGCACGAAGACGCGGCGCTCGACCGCGAACTCGGCGAGAATGCGGCCGTCGCCAGCATGGACCCGGGTTAGGACCGGTGGCTGGTAGTCAGCAAGCTGCTGATGGTTCGGCAAGCCGCGCCCGAAATGCCACAGGGCAAGGAAGAAGCCGCCGGCGCCGAGCGCGCCCACGAACACGATCAGGACCAGCAGACTGATGAAAAACTTGCGCATTTTGGCACCGCGGCCCTTTCCGCCGGGCCGTCTAGCGGCGACCGCGCCGATTACAGCGCGATAGTCTTAACATAGTCCTCAAACATGGCCAGCTTGTGGCCGGCTTCCAAGGCCTTCGGAGGCTCTCTTACCGCCCGAAATGGTTGTCGATGGCCCGGACGATGGCTGCGGCAATCTTGCTGCGGTGCTGGGGTCGGTTGAGCAGCGACTCGTCCTGTCGGTTAGACAGGTAGCCCAGCTCGATCAGCGCCGACGGTACGTCCGGGGCTTTGAGCACCGCGAAACCAGCGAAGCGGTGCGGCCGGCTGGGCAGCAGCTGGATGTCCCGCCCCAGCTCGGCGACCAGCGAATGGGCCAGTGCCGCTGACCGATTCATAGTCTCGCGCTGGGCAAGATCGATCAGGATGCTGGCCACGTCCTTATTTTCCGTCGACAGGTCGACGCCGGCGATAATGTCGGCGCGGTTCTCGCGCGCGGCCAGCGCCGCCGCCTCGGCGTCGGACGCCGTCTCGGACAGCGTGTAGATGCTGGCGCCGCGCGTCTGCGCAGAGCCGATCGAGTCCGCGTGGATGGACAGGAAGAGGTCGGCATCGGCGGCGCGCGCCTTGTTGACGCGCTCGCGCAGCTGCACGAACACGTCGTCGTCGCGGGTCATGACGACACGATAGCGGCCCGTCGCTTCGAGCTGACGGCGCAACTCGCGCGCCACAGCGAGAGTCAGGTCCTTCTCATGCGTGCCGTTAGCGCCCAGGGCGCCTGGATCGACGCCGCCATGGCCCGGATCGAGCACGATGATCTTGCGGCCCTCGCGCCGTGGTGCCGTCCTCGCCGCCCCCGATGGCACGGCCGCGGGCACCGCGGCAACGGCCGATGGCGGGCGCGGCTCGGCAACTGGCGGCGCCGGCGGACGCATGGGCTGCGGCGCAAGAGCGGGCTGCGGTGTCGGTGCAGGGGGCGCCGGCGGGGCTACCGGCGCGGTCTTGAGGCCGGAGCCCGAGGACATCCATGGCTGCACTGCGGTGGCGAAAACCTCTGCGGCGACCGGCTCGAGTTCGAGTACGAGCCGCTGGGTGGAGCGCCCCACCTGCAGCTCGTAGCCGGATTTCTTCACTCGTGCAGGTGCCGCAAGGTCGACGACGAGGCGCGCCGTATCTGCGTCGAACTGGCCGAAGCGGTAGCCGGCTATGACTCCCGCCGAGGGAGCCTGCGCCGCCAGCTTCCACCGCACCGTCGGCAGCTCAAGAACGAGTCGCATCGGCTCATTCAGCAGGAAGGCCCGGTAATCGGCGCGCTGTGACAGCTCCAGCACCAGCCGGGTCGTACCGCCCTGATCACCGATCGAAACCGCGCTGACGCTGGGTGGCGCGGCCGCGAGGGCGGCCTGTCCGTAAACCGCGACGGCCAAGCCCAACACCCAAGCCAGCCGTCTGATAAACCCCGCCATGCGCTCTTATATTGCTCGCAGAACGCAATCTATATGCCTGATTCGCAAGCAAAATCAACAGCAATTTACCCGTTTGAGGGGTACCGCATTATGCGGTTGTGGATAAGGGAGTTGCCGACTATTTTAGTCATGTTCGCATCCGGCAGCCCCTTCCCGCACCGGGAAGGCAGCGCCCGGGCGCCTCGGATGGCGCCTTCTGTGGACGAGAACCGCAACCGAACGGATACGCCGCAACCGGCGCCGACCCGTGACTGACCTAGCCACCGGCCCCGTGCCGGATCATCGGAACACAAAGCGGATCGCCTTCGGCCATCCGCGTCGGCCAGCCTTGCGGCAGCGATTCGATCATCGGCGCCGTGCGCCCGCGAGCCACCGCCGGATCCGCGACCGGATCCGCGCGTGCCGCGCGTCTGTGCAGTGCCGCGCTCACTGGAGAACTCATAAGAATGGCCAAACGCATGCTTATCGACGCGACGCACCCGGAGGAGACCCGGGTCGTCGTGCTCAACGGCAACAAGCTTGAAGAATTCGATTTCGAGACATCGACCAAGAAGCAGCTCAAAGGAAATATCTACCTCGCCAAAGTGACCCGCGTGGAGCCGTCGCTCCAGGCGGCCTTCGTTGATTACGGCGGAAACCGCCATGGCTTCCTCGCCTTCAACGAAATCCATCCGGATTACTGGCGCATTCCGGTCGCCGACCGCGAGGCCCTGCTCGCCGAGCAGGCCGCGGAGGATGAGGAAGAGCCGCGGCGCCGCCGCCGTCGCGAACGCGACACTTACGTTCCGCCCGACCCCGAACCATCTGCTGCGGCACCCGAGGGCATCGGCGAAGCCGAGAGTGCCGAAGCGCCCGCCGCCTTCACTGACGGTGCAGGCGCCCCGCCGCGCGAAGGCGATGTGTCGGCGCAGGAGCGCCAGCGCGAGGCGGAACTGGAGCCGGAGCCGGAACAGACGCGCTCCTTCGCCCTTGACCACGATTCCGACCTGTCCGTCAGCGCCGCGCCGGAGCCCGTCGCCGAAGCGCCGCAGGAGCCGAGCGCCGATACTGAGACGCGCGACGCACAGAGCTTTGCCGAGAGCCAGCCGACTGCCGAACTGGCTGTCCCGGGCGGCGACGTCGCCGAAGCCCCGGTCGGCGATGGCACCGAAGCCGCGCCGGGCGAAGCGCAGGCGCCGGCCGAGCGCGGCAATGGCGAAACCACCGCGGTCGAATCGATCGGCGGCGACGACATGGACGAGGTGGAGACGCGCCGGCGCTACCGCCCGCTGCGCCACTATAAGATCCAAGAAGTCATCAAGCGCCGCCAGGTGCTGCTGGTACAGGTGGTCAAGGAAGAACGCGGCACCAAAGGTGCCGCCCT
>DATAAP010000493.1:0-11858 GCA_036260035.1 Alphaproteobacteria bacterium
CAGCGCCGCCCGGCACCGACACCGTGACCACGACATCGCCGCTGCCGCCGCAATGATCGGCTGCGTCATGGATCGCCTGCGCGATCATGCCGCGCGGACCGGGATTGATCGCCGGCTCGCCCGGCCCCAGCTGCAGCCAGGCGATCGCGATCGCCATCGAAATGACGGTCATCGGCACGCCGGCGCGTGCCTGGTCGACGAAGCCGAAGCGCACGCCCGCATGCGCCGCGCGCTCTGCGACAATCAGATTCGCGATGCTGCCGACCAGGAAGAAGTTGCCCGCGAACGTCGTCAGGAGGGCAAGCGCGTAGAGCGCGCCTTCCGGAATGTCGCGCCATACGGTCAGCAGCATCACGACGGTCGGCACGTTGCCGACGGTGTTGCTGGCGACCAGCGCCATCGGCGCCATAAGCGACAGGCGATCGGGTAGCCAGCCGCGCTCGGCAAGCCAGATCATCACGTCGGCCGTCAGCCCCGTCTCCGCGAGCGCGCCGTTCACGACGAACAGCCCGACGAAGAGCAGGAGCAGCGGCCAGTCGACACTGGTCAGCATATCGCGGCTCGAGAAGCGCCGGCTCATCAGCAGCACAGACGCGACGAGCAGCGCGCTCATTTCGCGCGATAGCGGCGTCAGGAACATCGCGAGGAGCAGCAACGTCGCCACCGCGGCTTTCAGCGTTTCCGGACGGTCATAGGCCGGCACCGCAGCGACATCACGCGGTGTCGCGACTCCCTTCAGCTGCTTGCTCCACACCAGGCGGACGCACAGGAAGACGATCACGAGCGCCAGCAGCGCCGGGATCGCGCATACCGCGGTGAACGTCGCAAAGTGCAAACCGCCGACTTGGCCGATGACGATGTTCTGCGGATTGCCGATGATGGTCGCGGCGGAGCCGGCATTGCTGGCACCCGCAAGGGCCGCCAGGAACGGGCGCGGGTCGAGGCCGCGCCGCACCAGGCCGGTGCACAGCAGCGGCGTCATCACGAACACCACCACATCGTTGACCAGAACGGCGGACAAGGCGCCGCCGACGGCGACCGTCAGCGCGAGCAAGGTCGTGGCGCTGCCGCGATGCTCGGCGATCCACGCAGCGCAGACGTCATAGAAGCCTGCCCCCGCAAACCGCGCCGAGACGATCATCAGTGCGAAGAGCAGGATGACCGTCGGGAAGTGAATGGCGCCAGCGATCTGCTCGGGCGTGATCGAGCCCAGGGCGACGAGGATGACGGCGGCGATCAGCGCGATGCCGCTGCGGTCCAGCCGCAGCCCGGGGACGCGCCCGACCGCCATGCCGATATACGTAAGGATGAAGACGGTGATGGTAAGCGCGGCCACTGCGGCCAGACTGACCGGAACGCGCACTCGGCGCAAGCCTGCCGCGCCGACAAGAGAGGATGCATGGCGGCGCCGGACCTTGTAGCTTCCCGCTTGTGGACGCGTTCCCCCTAGAGCTTCCTGAGTTCGAGCCCGGCTGGGTCTGGCTCGTCGGCGCCGGCCCGGGCGATCCCGGCCTGCTGTCCCTCTACGGGCTGCACGCGCTGCGCCATGCCGACGTGATCGTCTATGATGCGCTGGTCGACACCCGCATCCTGCAGATGGCGCGCCCCGGTGCTGCCCTTGAATTCGCCGGCAAGCGCGGCGGCCGGCCGTCGCCGCGCCAGCCCGACATCTCCGACCGCCTGATCCGACATGCGCGGGCCGGCCTGCGCGTGCTACGCCTCAAAGGGGGCGACCCGTTCGTGTTCGGCCGTGGCGGCGAGGAGGCTCTGGCCCTGGTCGCAGCCGCGGTGCCCTTCCGCATCGTGCCGGGAATCACGGCGGGCATCGGCGGCCTCGCCTATGCCGGCATCCCGGTAACGCATCGTGACACCAATCACGCCGTCACCTTCGTCACCGGACACGGGGTCACGGGCGACGTGCCCGACGGCCTCGACTGGCCCGCTTTGGCGAAAGGCGCCCCGGTGCTCGTCTTCTACATGGCGCTCAAGCACCTCGAGACGATCGCGCACAACCTGATCGAGGCTGGCCGCAAGCCGGACGAGCCGACCGCCATCGTCTGCCGCGCCGCCACGCCGGGGCAGCGCGTTCTAGAAACCACGCTGGCAACCGCAGCGCGCGATGCGGCGCACGCGGGGCTGGAGCCGCCGGCCATGGTGGTGGTTGGCGGCGTGGTGCGGCTGCGCGGCGGGCTCGACTGGCTCGGCGCCTTGGGCGGACGCACGCTCGATGCCGACCCGCTGCGGCTGAAGCGGCAGCGTGATACCGGATGAGATGTCGGTGAACGGCCCCGATTAGGGCTGACAGCACGCCCGCGAAGCATTATCTGATCTTTATGAAGCCTATTCTTATCCTAGTCCTCGCCGCCCTCGCCGCCGGCTGCTCTTCTCCCAACACGCGCTGGGCAAAGAGCGGCACCTCGCCTGAGGAGCTTCGTCTCGACCAGGACGAGTGCGCCGCCCGCGGCAGCAGCTATGATTTCGCGCTCGAAGACCGCGACACTGGTCGCACCGGCATTGTCGAAAGCAGCGCCGACCTCAGCGAGCGTCGCGGCGGCTCGGCGCGCGGCGACGTCTACCGGCGCTGCATGGAAGACCGCGGCTGGCGCCGCGAACGGGGCGGCCAACGGCCGCAATGATGCCCGCGCGCGCGCGGCTGGCGGTCATTATCGCGACGGTGCTGACCGGCGTCGGCATCGGCTATGCCGTGCAGCATTTCTTCATTGCGCCGCCGGCGACGCAGAGCCGCAGCTTCGGCGAGGCGTTGATCGGCGGCCCCTTCAGTCTCACGGACCAGGATGGCAAGCGCCGCAGCGACGCCGATTTCCGCGGCCGGCTGATGTTGGTGAATTTCGGCTATACGCACTGCCCCGACATCTGTCCGCTCGGCCTTGCGCTGATGGCCGAGGTGCTCGAGCGGCTCGGGCCTGACGCCGCGAAGGTGCAGCCCATCTTCATCACTGTCGACCCCGCGCGCGACACGGCCCCGGTACTGAAGGACTACATCGCGCATTTCTCCGATCGCATCGTCGGCCTCACCGGGACCAAGGAAGAGATCGCCGCCGCCGCGAAGGCCTATCGCGTGTACTACAAAGTGCATGGCGATCCCGCGACCAACCCGAACTATCCGGTCGACCATTCGGGCTTCATCTATCTGATGAATCGCGACGGCAAGTTCATCTCGCACTTCATGCACGACACGCCGCCCGATCGCGTGGCGGAGACGATCCGCAAGTCGCTGTGAGCGCGCTTGGCCTGATCGTCGCAGCGCCGCAATCGGGCAGCGGCAAGACCCTGATGACAATGGCGCTGCTGCGCGCGCTGCGTCGGCGCGGGCTGCGCGTTGCCGCGGCGAAATCCGGGCCCGACTATATCGATCCCGGTTTTCATGCGGTCGCGAGCGGACGGCCGTGCCTCAATCTCGACGCCTGGGCGATGCGGCCAGCGACGATCGCGGCTACGGTCGCGAGCCTCGCGCGCGATGCCGACCTCGTGCTGTGCGAGGGCGCCATGGGCCTGTTCGACGGCATCGACGCCGTCGGCACGGGATCCTGCGCCGATCTCGCGCACCTGACCGGATGGCCGGTCGCCCTCGTGGTCGACTGCGCAGCACAGGCCGCTTCGGTCGCAGCACTCGTCGCCGGCTTCGTCCACCATCGCCACGACGTTGAGGTCGCCGGCGTCATCTTCAACAATGTCGGCAGCGCCAGGCATGCAGCGCTCCTCGACGAATCGGTTGCGCAATCGCTGCCACACCTCGCGCGGCTCGGCGCGCTTGCACGCGATCCGGCGCTGGCCTTGCCCGAGCGCCATCTCGGCCTCGTGCAGGCGCGCGAGCAGCCTGCGCTCGAGCCCCTTATCGACCGTGCGGCTGACCGTGTCGAACAAGCGATCGCGCTCGACGCGCTCGTTGCGCTCGCGCGGCCGACACAGCTGCTGCCGTCGGATGTGGCATCGCCGCTGCCGCCGCTCGGCCAGCGCATCGCGGTCGCGCGCGACCACGCATTCTCTTTCGCGTATCCCGCGACGCTCGATGGCTGGCATCGCGCCGGCGCGGAGATGATGCCATTTTCGCCGCTCAGGGACGAAGCTCCGGATGCGAGCGCCGATGCTGTCTTCCTGCCGGGCGGCTATCCGGAACTCCATGCCGGTCGGCTCGCAGCGAACCAGAAGTTCTTGGATGGCCTGCGCGGCCTCGCCAGACGCGGCGCCGTCGTTTACGGCGAGTGCGGCGGCTACATGGCGCTCGGCCGCGTGCTGGTCGATGCGGACGGCGTCGGCCATGTGATGGCCGGTCTATTGCCGGTCGAGACCAGCTTCCAGCAGCGGCGGCTCTCGCTTGGTTACCGAACCGTAAAGCTTGCAGGCGCAGGCCCGCTCGGCAGCGCCGGAACCGGCTTTCGCGGGCACGAGTTTCACTACGCCACTACGATGACCCAAGGCGATTTTCCCCTCTTCGAGGCCCGCGACGGCGCCGGCACGCGGCTTCCGCCAACCGGCTCCCGCAACGGCACGGTAATGGGGTCCTTCATTCATCTCATCGACCATCACGGCGTAGCCCCAGCATGAACGATTATGGGTTGGTTCGTTTACCCTTTCGAGGTAGGCTGGAATCCATAATTTGGGGCGACTCACAGTGATGCTCTACCATCTGTATGACTGGCAGCACGCGATGATTTCGCCTTCGCGCGTTTTCGCGGAGACGCTCCAGCATCTGTTCAGCCACCCGCTGCTGCCGATCTCGTACACGAAGCTTGGCCGTGCAATCGCGGCCGGCTCGGAGATCTACGAGCGCTCCACCCGGCGCTACAAGAAGCCGGAGTTCGGCCTGCACCACACGACGATCGACGGCAACGCCGTCGCGGTCGAGATCGAGACCGCGGCGCAGAAGCCGTTCTGCAATCTTCTCCATTTTCGCCGCGACACGAGCCGCCGCGACCCCAAAGTGCTGCTGGTCGCGCCGCTCTCCGGCCACTACGCGACTTTGCTGCGCGGCACGGTGCAAGGCCTGCTGCCGCAGCATGACGTCTACATCACGGACTGGATCAATGCGTGCGAAGTGCCAGTCGAGCGCGGGCGGTTCGATCTCGACGACTACATCGACTACGTGATCGAGTTCCTGCGCCAGCTCGGGCCCGACGTGCACGTCATCGCCGTCTGCCAGCCTTCGGTGCCGGTGCTCGCCGCCGTGTCGATCATGTCGGCTGACAACGATCCCGCGGTGCCGCGCTCGATGACCTTGATGGGCGGCCCGATCGACACACGCGTCCACCCGACCCAGGTCAACAAGCTGGCCGCGATGCGCTCGATCGAGTGGTTCGAGCACACCGTCATTACCACCGTGCCGGCAACCTATCCCGGCTTTATGCGCCGCGTCTATCCCGGCTTCCTGCAGCTCACCGGGTTCATGACCATGAACCTGGATCGCCATTTCGGATCGACGGTGCGCCACTTCCAGCACCTCGTCCGCGGCGATGGCGACAGCGCCGCCGGTCACCGCAGGTTCTACGACGAGTACCTGTCCGTCATGGACCTGACGGCGGAGTTCTACCTTCAGACGGTCAAGACCGCGTTCCAGGACCACGCTCTGCCGCTCGGCACCATGCGCTCACGCGGCCGCCCAGTCGACCCGCGTGCGATCCGCAAGACGGCGCTGATGACGGTCGAGGGCGAGCTCGACGACATCTCCGGCGTCGGCCAGACCTTCGCCGCGCACGGCCTGTGCGCCAGCCTGCCGCAGTCCAAGCGCCGCCACCTGCTGCAGGAGCGGGTCGGCCATTTCGGCATCTTCAACGGCAAGCGCTGGCGCGGCGAGATCCTGCCCCAAGTCAGCGCCTTCATCCGCGAGAACCAAGGCCAAGCGATGAAACGCGCCGGCTGAGACGCCGGCGTCCCAGTGAATCGGCTAAAATCTTGATCGCCCGGGCCGCGCCGCGTCGGACTCAATCAGCTCGCGCACCCTGAGCCGGCCGACCTCGAGCTCGTCGATCCGCAGGCGGCGGACCGACATGCGGCCGACAGCCAGCCGCCCGATGGCCAGCGCACCCACCGCGAACGCCCCGAGCGCCAAAGCACCGATCGCCATAGCGCCGACCGCCTGCGCCCGCTGCGCGGCCGGCTGGGCCGGGACAGGTGCCGTACCGACCCGGCGGTCCTCCGCGCCCTGATCGACGGCCGCCTTCAGTAACTGGATGTCTGTGGTCTGCGCCATGGTCATGACCTTTCCATGCGGCACCGCGAGCTGCGGAGCCCGATTTGCTAACCGGCCGGCTTCGGCATAGCGCGCGGCGGCCAGGTGACGAGCGCGAGGCCGGCGAAGATCGTCGCCATCGCCGCCCAGATCCACAGGCTGTGCTGCTCGTCGAAGAACAGCTTGCCCCAGAATACGCCTGAGAGGCAGACGACGTAGCCGACCTGGCTTGCGATCACCGGCCCACGCAGGCGCATCAGCTCGAAGAAAATCAGCGAACCCAAGCTCGAGACCGCGATGTGCGAGACATTGGCGATCTCCGCGTTCGTCTGCGGCGGAAACGGCATGTGCAAGGTGCCGAGAATGAGCGCCATCGGCAGCAGCGCCGCGGCGGCGCCGAGTTGCATGGCGCCGCCGAGCGCCAATGACGGCACGTCCGGCGGCCGCGCTACGGCGAGATACACATTGCTGACGCCATAGCAGAGCGGCGTGATCATCGCGAACAGGACCCAGAGATAATCGCCCGGCGAGGGCAGGCTCGATTTAGGCACCAGGATCATCGCGGCACCCACCAACCCGATGACGACGCCCACAACACGCCGCAGGCTGAACCGCTCGATGCCGACGATCTGCGCCACGGCGTAGGTGATCAGCGGCCCCAGCGAGATCAGCAGCACGATGATGCCGACGGGAATATGGCGCGCTGCGGTCAGCGCCACGAAATTCGGGATGGCGATATTGGTGACACCGCAGATCAGGTAGTAGCGCAGATGCAGCGCCCGCACTGGCGGCAGCTGGCCGCGCCAGCCGGAGATCGCGACCAGCACCAAGCCGCCGCCGAAGGTCTGCCAGAAGGCATAGCCGAGCGGGTGCAGCCCGCCGATGACCCCCAGCTTGCCGAGGGTGAAGCCCAGGCCCCAATTCGTGCCCAGGACGAGCAGCATCAGGAACGAGAGGCCGTGTGAGATCGGCGCTGGGGCGGGCGTCATGCCGGCCCGGTGGCAATGGCGTTTCCTGAAATGGGCACTCTTGTTCTTCTCTGTATGTGTCGATCCGGCAGCAAGACTCTTATACCCGCACCGACCGGCCGCCCGAAGCGGCCAGGCTCTGCGCCGCTCGCAACGCAGGCCCGAAGCTGGACCATTGACGATGGCCGAAATGCTGCTATGGTCCGCGCTGCAACCAATGTTTACCGCGACGAGAATTCAGCGACGACGACGCCGTGACCGCCGCCAGGAGGCGGCCATCCGGGCGTAGTCGCGCGTTCCCGCGCTCCTTCTTCATCTCAAGGCAAGAAGCGGCAGGGTCGGGCGGATCGCCCGCCACCCCTTCGTCATGTCCGTCTTGCCGAGAGTCCCATGTTCACCATCACCACCGAGCGGCCCGAGGACGGCCCGGCCATCGAAGCCCTGCTCGACACGGCCTTCGGCCCGTCGCGGGAATCAAAAGTGTCGTACCGCTACCGGGCGAGCGTCGCACCGGTCGCAAACCTGAAGCTCGTCGCGCGCGATGCGGGCGACAGGATCATCGGCACGGTCCGCTACTGGCCGGTTCTGGTCGGCCATGTCGCAAGGCCGGGGCTGCTGCTTGGACCGCTCGCGGTCGCGCAGGATTGGCAGGCGAACGGCGTGGGTGCCGCGCTGATGCGGCGCTCGCTCGATATGGCGCAATGGGCGCGTCACGAGCGCGTGCTGCTGGTCGGCGACTACGGCTACTACAAGCGCTTCGGCTTTAGGCCGGCGGCGCCGTACGGCATCGTCATGCCCGGCGAGAACCCGGCGCGGCTGCTGGCGCTGCCGCTCTCAGCCGGCGCCCTCGACGGTGTCGCCGGCCCACTCCAGCCATGGAGGTGGGTTCGCCGACGCGGCCGCAGGCTGAGGGCAGCATGAAGTGGCGCGGTAAGAATCGTCGATTCCGCACCTTTTAAAGCACCGCTTTGCGGGTCATTCTCGCGATGATCGCACCGCGACGCGGCGTGCTGAACAAGCGGCTCGCCGAACGCGCGTTCATCGCCGAAAACTATTCGATCGCCGACATCGCCTGCTATCCGTGGATCGTGCCGCACAAGGCGCACGGCCAGGATCTCGGCGCCTTCGCGCAGCTGCGCCGCTGGTTCGACTGGATCGCGGCTCGGCCGGCGACCATCCGCGCTTATGCCGGCGCGGCGGCCGTCTATGGCAAGCCACAGCCGCTCTACGAAAAGGCCCGCAAAATCCTGTTCGGCGGCGCTCCGGCCGCGGCGCCATACGGAGGACGTGACGGACATGTCATTGCTCGTGCTGCTGCTGTCGCTCGCGGCCGTCGACATGGTGCCGATCGCGAGCCCCGGTCCGCCATCCTGCTCGTGCGCAGACCGCCGTGCAGCACGGGCGGCGACGGGCGCTGCTCTGCATGGCCAACTGAAAGCAGCCTACCCCCGCCGGAAATGCAATGGTGTCGGCGCACAGCAGTGGTCAGGATCGGTGCACGCGTTTCCGTGTAATTGCGATGCCCAGCACGACCAACCTGATCGCCTTCGCTTTGGTGGCTCTCGGTATGGTGCTGACGCCGGGGCCGAATATGATCTACCTGATCTCGCGCTCGATCTGTCAGGGAAGGCTCGCCGGGCTGATCTCGCTCGGCGGTGTCGCGCTGGGGTTCGTGGTCTACATGCTCTGTGCCGCGCTCGGCATCACGGCGCTCGTCTTCGCCGTGCCCTATGCCTATGACGCGCTGCGCTTTGCGGGCGCCGCTTACCTGCTTTATCTCGCTTGGCAGGCGGTGAAGCCGGGTGGTCGCTCGCCTTTCCAGGTGCGTGAGCTGCCGCGCGACGCCCCGCACAGGCTGTTCGCGATGGGCTTCCTGACCAATCTGCTGAACCCGAAGATCGCGATGCTGTACCTGTCGCTGCTGCCGCAATTCATCGAGCCCGCGGCCGGCAGCGTGCTCGGCCAGTCGCTCGTTCTCGGCATCACTCAGATTGCGATCAGCGTCACTGTGAACGCGGTGATCGCAATCACGGCAGGCTCCATCGCCGTGTTCCTTATCTCGCGTCCGGGCTGGCTCGTGGCGCAGCGCTGGCTTATGGGCTCTGTGCTGGCGGGCCTCGCAGTAAAGATGGCGACCGAGGCGCGGCGTTAGGCGACCAGCCGCACACGATCTCCAACGTTTATCGTGCCAGCGGCATCGGTGGCTCCGTAGGCACCGACCTCGTTGTTGAAGTCCTGCACCACCATCCTCATCACCGATGTGTCCTTTGCGGCGGTGTCAGGGTCGATGGTAATGAATGCGCAGCGCTCGATCGGGCGGTTGAGGCGGAGCCGCGCCGACTCGGCGCGCTCACCGAAGACGAGCGTGCCGCCGAGCCAACCGATCTCTGCCTTGTCGCCCCTGATAACGATGTTGGGACGAAAGCGGCGCAGGCCCAGCGGCGCACCGAACGCGCGATCGAGCTTCGCCTCAGTGGCCGTCGAAATCACCGAGACCGGTCCGCTGTCGAAGGTGCCGCGCCCGACCTGCAGCAGCCGCACCTCCTCGCCCGCCGCATCGCTCAGACGCTTGCGCAGCTCTTCCGCAGCGATGTCAAAGGACGCGCCGTCTGGTGTCGTCACCTGCACCGGCGATCTGCGCGTATCGGCGGGATCGGCATAGCGCGCGATATGGCGCACGAGGTCCGGCACCTCGCGTCCCGTGTGCCATGGAAAGCGGCTCTTGTCCGCCGCACGATAGAAGGCGTACTGCCGGTCGCCGTCGAGCCCCGTCCAACGCAGCTGCGCCGATTGCAGCGCCTCGCCCTGCATCGACTTGACGGGATAGCGATACAGCGCCGCGACGACGCCGACGTCGAGCTCTGTCATTGAAGGCGCGTCTAATTGAGCCGTGCGCCGGTCTGCGCATCGAAGAAGTGGAGGCGCTCGGGCGGGACGGTGAGCGGCACCACGTCGCCGGCGGCCACCCGCGTGATGCCGGGCAGCCGCACGGTCAACGGCGCCTCCGCGCCGAGATGGCCATGTACCAGCGTGTCGGCCCCCAGCGCCTCGACGAAGTCGATGCTGAGCTTGAACATCGGCTGATGCGAGGCCAGCTCCACATGCTCCGGCCGGATCCCCAGCGTCACCGCGCGGCCGTCCGCGCCCGCAGGCGCCACCGGCACGTGGAAGCGCACGCTGTCGCCCGTTCCCGCCATGAAGCCGTTGCCGACCAGCTTGCCGCCCAGCATGTTCATCGCTGGCGAGCCGATGAACCCCGCCACAAAGGTGGTCGCCGGCCGCTCATACACCTCGATCGGGCTGCCGATCTGCTCGGCGCGCCCGCTATTCATCACGATCAGCCGGTCGCCCAGGGTCATCGCCTCCACCTGGTCATGTGTCACATAGACGCTTGTGGTGCGGATATTCTGATGCAGCCGCTTAATCTCGATGCGCATCTGCACGCGCAGCTTGGCATCCAGGTTGGATAGCGGCTCGTCGAACAGGAAAACCGCCGGCTCGCGCACGATCGCGCGGCCCATCGCCACGCGCTGGCGCTGCCCACCCGAGAGCTGGCGCGGCTTGCGCTGCAGGTAATCGCCAAGCTCGAGGATCTTGGCCGCCTTCTGCACCCGTGCCTCAATCTCCGCCTTGCTCATGCCGCGGATGCGCAGGCCATAGGCCATGTTGTCGTAGACTGACATGTGCGGGTAGAGCGCGT
Organism: Alphaproteobacteria bacterium; assembly: GCA_036260035.1. GTDB lineage: Bacteria > Pseudomonadota > Alphaproteobacteria > CACIAM-22H2 > CACIAM-22H2 > DATAAP01. The sequence goes on from DATAAP010000493.1 coordinate 10,856, forward strand.
AGTTCTGGAACACCATGGCGATGTCCCTGTCCTTGGGCTCGAGGTCGTTGACCACGCGCCCGCCGATCGCGATCTCGCCGCCGCTGATCTCCTCCAGGCCTGCGATCATCCGCAGCAGGGTCGACTTGCCGCAGCCCGACGGGCCGAGGATGACAATGAATTCGCCATCGGCGATCTCGCAATCCACGCCGTGGATCACCTCGAGATCGGCATAGGACTTCTTCACCTTGCGGATGCTGACGCTGGCCATCTTCCCCTCACTTCTCCGTCTCGACCAGCCCCTTCACGAACCACCGCTGCATCAAGATCACAACCGCTACAGGCGGCAGCATCGCAAGCAGCGCCGTCGCCATGGCGAGCGGCCATTCGGTGAGCGCGTCGGAGGTGACGATCATCTTCTTGATGCCGATAACGATCGTCTCCATCGTGCCGCTGGTCGTGATCAGCAGCGGCCAGAGATACTGATTCCAGCCGTAGATGAACAGGATAACGAACAGCGCCGCCATGTTGGTGCGCGACAGCGGCAGCACGACGTCCCAGAAGAAGCGTAGCGGCCCCGCGCCGTCGATCTTCGAGGCCTCGGCCAGCTCGTCCGGAATGGTCATGAAGAACTGCCGGAAAAACAGGGTCGCGGTGGCCGACGCGATCAGCGGAACCGTCAAACCCGCGAAGGAATCGAGCAGGCCAAGATCGGAGACGATCTTGTAGGTGGGATAGATGCGCACCTCGACCGGCAGCATCAATGTCACGAAGATCATCCAGAAGAAGAACATCCTGAAAGGGAACCGGAAATAGACGACCGCGAAGGACGAGATGATCGAAATCGCGATTTTGCCGATGGCGATGATCATCGCCATCAGGAAGCTGTTGAACAGCATCAGCCCGACCGGCGTCCGCGTCGTCCGCGTCGTCCCTTCGAACAGCACCTGGTAGTAGTTCGCGAAGCCGTGCGGCCCTGGCAGCAGCCCCATCTGTCCATTCGCGACCTCCTCCGTCGTCGAGG
>DATAAP010000494.1:0-8081 GCA_036260035.1 Alphaproteobacteria bacterium
CGTATCGACGGGCTGCTGATCACCGGCGGGCCGCCGATACGGGAAAGAAACTCCGCGGCGAGTTCAGGCTCGTGCGGCAGCGGCACCGGCAGGCCGCCGGCGCGGGCGACCGCGTCGCAGTAGTTCTGGCGGAGCGCGTACCACGGCATCTTGGACCAGCCGCCGGCGGGCTCCGAATCGAGGGTGATTCCGATGATGGGACGAGGCATGTCAAGACCTTAGCAAAGGGCGACGCGCCGCGGGAGAGGCTTGCCCGCGCGCGGAACCACAAGCAGGATCGCACGGCATGCCATCAGAATCGGTTAACGCCGGCGTCACCTACATGCAGCGGGCCTTGGCCGAGGCCGAGAAGGCGGCGGCGGCGGGCGAGGTGCCGGTCGGCGCCGTGCTCGTCGACGGCGACAGCGGCACCGTCCTGGCGGCCGCCCACAACCGGGTCGAGGCGGACCACGACCCGACTGCGCATGCCGAGCTGCTGGTCATCCGCACGGTGGCCCGCGAGCGCGGTGAGAAACGGCTGGAATCCTGCGACCTTTACGTCACCCTTGAGCCGTGCCCGATGTGCGCCCAGGCGATCAGCTTTGCCCGCCTGCGCCGGGTCTATTACGGCGCCGCCGATCCCAAGGGAGGCGGGGTCGAGCACGGGCCGCGCATCTTCAGCCAGCCCACTTGCCACCACCGGCCGGAGGTCTATGGCGGCTTCGAGGAGGTCCGGGCAGGCGAACTGCTGCGCGCCTTCTTCCGCGCGCGGCGCTAACGGACGCCGCGCTCGACCAGCCAATAGAGGCCGGCCCGCGCGCCGGTGAAGATGGCGGCGATGGCCAGAAACGAGGCGTAGGACAGGGTCGACACGCCGGTGATGCCCTGGCCGATGGTGCAGCCGAGCGCGGCGATGCCGCCGGTGCCCATCAGTACCGCGCCGAGCAGGTGCCGCTTCATCTCGCGCGCGTCGTCATAGGCTTCCCAGCGGAACTCGCCGGCGACGCGCGCGGCGACGAACGCACCAATCAGGACGCCGGCCACCGATCCTTCCATGAAGTCCAGCCGCGACCCGGACGCGGTCATGAGGAACACCAGCGCTTCGCCGAGCGGTGCGACGAAGCTGTAGGACTCAACGCGGGCCGGATCGAAGGGATCGTCCGCGGCAGCACCGGTGATCCACCAGCCGAACGCCACGGCAGCACCGATCGCGAGCCCACCGCCGAGCAGCCGGGCGCGAGCTATCAGCTCGCCCTTCCATAGCGCGAAGAGGAGCAGGACAGCGACGGCAATTCCGGCGGTGAGCGCTGCCGCCAAGCCGCTTCCTGCCGATGCAAATCCCGGTCCGCCGATCAGCGCAGCGTCGACGCGGAGCCGCTCGAGCAGCAGCACCCGGCCCATGCCGGTGAGGCCGCGCATCGTCGCGTAGGCGGCCACGGCGATGACGAGGAACACGACGAGCGCGCGCAGATCGCCGCCGCCGCAGCGCAGCAGCGTGCCATAGCTGCAGGTGCCGACCAGCGCCATGCCGAAGCCGAACATCAGGCCGCCGACGACCGCACCCAGCCAACCGATCTCCGGCGCCAGATAAATCGATCGCGTGAGATCGACGACTCCCGCCAGCGCCATCGCCTGCGTCAGCGCGGTCGCCAGCGCCGCGGCAAGCGCCCAGCAGCGCAGCCGGGTCCAGTCGGCGCCGTAGACCGCATCCTCGATCGCGCCGAGGGTGCAGAATTTCGCCCAGCGTCCCGCTAAGCCGAGCACGGCCCCGCCGGCGAGACCGAGGCCGAAGCGCAGGAGATGGGCGGGAATCTCATCCATCGGGACAGCCGCTCATGAATCAGGCGCTGCTGCCCCCGGGCAAAAAGGCGTCAGCTCTTGCGGCTGTGGCAGAACACGCGGTGCAGCACGGAGATCACTTCGCGCACTTCGGGGCGCGCGAGCGAGTAGTACATGTTCTTGCCGTCGCGCCGTACCTCGACGAGGTCGTCGGCGCGCAAGCGCGCGAGCTGCTGCGAAACCGCCGGCTGGCGCAGGTTGAGCAGCTGCTCGAGCTCGGTGACCGACTTCTCGCCCTCGACGAGCAGGCATAGGATCACGAGCCGCGCCTCATGCGAGAACGCCTTGAGGAACTCGCTGGCGCGACGCGCCTGCTCCATCAGCTCGTTGACATCGGCATCCGTCAGCCGCGTCGGCGCTGCGGTCTTGTGGTTGCGGCTGGCGACCATCGTTCCCATCGTGCTTGCGGCGACGCTCTCCGTGGCCGCCCCTCTCTCAATCAGTTACGCGCTTCCGATCCGCTTCGCGCAGACGCTCCAGCAGGCCGGCGAGCTGGCCCCAGAAAAAGTCCTCGCCCTGGTAGCCGACGATCCGTCCGACCTCCACGCCGTCTTCGACCAGGATGAAGGTCGGCGTGTACCGCACCGGGGCCGCCAGCTTGAGGCTTGCCAATGCGGGATCGCGACGATCAAGTGCCACCAGCGAGGCGCGCTTGCCTTCTGCGGTCCTGCCATAGGCCGGGCCGATCTCGCGGTCCCAGAGCCGGCAATAGGGACAGCCCGGATCGAAGACATAGACCAGCTCCGCCGCAGTGGCCGGCGCCACAAGCAAGACGAGCGTGGCGGCAGCCGCCTTGGCGAAAGAGCGCACCATGCGCGGCCGAATATATAGCGAAATCGGAATACGTCAAAGCAACGCACCGCCGCTCTCGCGGCGCACGCGGCCCCGGCCTGTCTCAGCCGACTTTAAGGTAGGCGAATCCCTTCCCCTGCAGCTCCGCCACCGAGCGCACGCCGGACGGCACGAATTTCAGGAAAGGATCCGCGCGCGTCTTCTCGGCGTCGATTTTCAGGCGCTGGTAGGTGATCTGGCAGAGATAGGCCTCGGCTCCGTACTTCGCGAGGCCGGTGAAGCGCCTGTAGAGATCCGGATCGATCGTCTCGCGCTCCCAGGGCGTGCCGCTCAGGTCCGAGAGGAAGAATTTCAGCCCCGGGCCGTGCGCGACGACGACAAGCTTCAGCTTGAGGGGGTCGTAGTCATACGACGAATAGTGGTTCAGCATGTTCTGCAGCATCTGCGAGAAGCGCTGGTGGTCGCCGAAGTCGCAGTGATAGACGCAGGCGATGTCCGTGTCCTTCTCGACGCCGGCCAGGTCGAGCGGCTTCGGATTGGCCTTGGCGCCTGACGCGATCAATCCAGCACCTGCCGCGGCCATCGCGCCGACGAGTCGACGTCTGGTGGTCGGCATAGACGTTCTCCTCAGTCAGAGGGAGGCAAACCTACCGCGCTACGCGGCCGGAGTCTTGCCCGGCACGGGCTGCGCAGCTACTGCCCTTTGTTCACCGGCGAGTCCGGATCGAGCAGATAAGCGACATAGTCTCTGATCTGTTCCGGGCTCAGCACCTTGTTCCGGCCGAAGCGCGGCATGTTGGAGCAGGCCAGCACCGACTGCGCATTGGCGATCTTCTCATAGACCTCCTTCTGCGCTTCGGGCGTATTGCCCTTCGCCTTGCCGTAACCAAGCAGGCTGGGACCCAGCGTGCCGTAGCTGATCTCGGCCGGCGAGAGCTGGTGGCAGGCATAGCAGTTGCCGCCGGCGGCGCGCTTCGGGTCGTCACCCATGCGGAAGCCGTAGCCGGAGAGCGCGCCTTTCTCGCCCTGCTTCCAGTCGCCCATGAACTTGCCGTCGGCGGGATAGGCGATCGACGCTTTCTCGCGGGCGACGATCGCCTCGGCGACCTTCGCGGGCGGCTCGTTGCGATGGATCGAGCATTCGCGCTGCGTCTCGTCCTGCTCGATGAGCGCCTGCAGTTCGGGCGAAAGTTTCGGCCAGCTCTGGGCGACGGCCTTGTCCAGGACCTCCGGCGCCACCGCACTCATCTCCTGCGCCGCCGCCGTTCCGATGCTGCCGAGAGCCAGTGCCAGGGCGCCAAGGATGATGTTTCTCATGGTCCGTCGCTCCGTCAGCGCTTGATCGAGGGCACTTCGATGGCGCCGCCCTCGGCCTTTTTGGTCAGATAGGTGATCAGCGCCACTGTGATGGGCGATGCGTATTCGATGTCCGGCATGCGCATCTGCCACATGCAGTCCCACATGCGGTGCTGCATGGTCCGCAGCGCATTCTGCGACACGCGGTAGGTCGGCCATGAGCCCATCGTCGCCTGCGCCTCTTCGGGCGTATCGAACGTCGGCAGCTTCTGCAGCCGGATGCGCGCGCCGGGCTGCGAGTGGCAGGTCTGGCACGAGAAGTCCATCACGCTGGAGCGGCGGTGAAAGAAGGCCTCGCCAAGCGCGTAAGCCTCTTTCTCCTTCGGATGCGTCAGCGGTGCTGCGAACTTCATGCCGTTCGACTGGTTGGCAACGAACGCGACCAGTGCCTCCATGTCGGAGTCGCGCCCCGGCGCCGAGAATTTTCGTTTGACGACCTCGGCCGTGTCGACGCCTTGCAGCATCTCCATGCACCACAACAGGCGCGCCTCGAGATCCATTACGCGGTCCGCATCGGCGAAATAGCGCGGCAGCTGCGCATAGGCGCCGCGCAGCTGGCCGGGCCCGAGGCCGAGATCGCAGCCTTCGAGGGAGACGTTCTTCGTGCCGCGCTTGTGCGACCACAGCTCTTCGCCGCGGTCGACGGCGAGATAGCCGGGGTTCGACATCGGATCCGACATCATCGCCCGGTATTTCTCGAGACCTTTCTCGGTCTCGTCGTCGGATTGTGCAAGGGCAGGGACTGCGAGGGCGATGAGCGCGCAGGCCATCGCCAGGAGCTTCACGGGCAGCAAGGCATCGTCCTCCCAAAACGGCGTTCGGCTTTTCTTGTCGTGGCGCGGCGGAACGCGCAAGGGTAGATTACATGCACTTATTCAAATAAGACAATCTGTTTTCAGCTAAGACAGCGCGCCACCGCCGTCTCTCCTCGTCGAAGCAGGATTGTGCGAGCGCCCGCCAGCGACCATTTTCTTGGATGGTATGGCTGCATGCTTGACGGGGCACGGTTGATGAAATAAGAAATGCGAATACATGAATATGTGTGCGGCTTGCACCGCGCACGACGGTGAGGAAACAAGTCGCGAGGCGGAGCTGGGATGCCGGCCGCATCGCCCCGCAGCGGAATTTCCTACCAGGCAGCGGATCGAGGCGGGTACCCTAGCTTGGGACCGCCATAGCGGAATATGGGGCCGAGGAGACCCAGCTCATGACCTTGAAGATCAGCCGTCGGCAAGCCTTGACGATCGCAGCGGGCGCCGCTGCTGCCGGCGCGTTGGCCGCAGCGCCTGGGGATGCCTGGGCCGCGAACGATTCGCAGGACCTGATCAAGAAATTCACGGGCGGCAAGACGGCGGGGAAGGGCCGTGTGAAGCTCGACCTGCCGGAGATCGCGGAGAACGGCAACGCTGTGCCGATGACCGTGTCGGTCGATAGCCCGATGACGAGGGATAACTACGTCAGCGACGTCCTCGTGGTGGCCGAGGCCAACCCGCGCGGCGGCGTCGCCACCTTCCACTTCACGCCGGCCTCGGGCGTGGCCGAGGCGAACACCCGCATCCGCCTCGCCGAAACGCAGAACGTGGTCGCCGTCGCCAAGATGAGCGACGGCTCGTTCTTCATGGATTCGAAGCAGGTCAAGGTCACGATTGGCGGCTGCGGCGGCTGAAGCGCCCGCGCTGAACCGCAAGCCCCATCCCAGGAGACACCGATGTCAACCAAGCCGCGCATCAAGCTCGACAAGAAGGAAGCCAAGAAGGGCGATCTCGTCGAGGTCAAGGCGCTCGTCGCGCATGTGATGGAATCGGGCCAGCGCAAGGACAAGGACGGCAAGCCCATCCCGCGCATGATCATCAACAAGTTCACCTGCACCGTGAACGGCAAGCAGGTCTTCGCGGCGGATTTCGAGCCGGCCATCTCCGCGAACCCATACATCCAGTTCAAGTTCAGGGCCGAGGAATCGGGCCCTGTCGTGCTGACTTGGATCGACGATAACGGCGAGAAGATCGTCGGCGAGGAGCAGATCAAGGTCAGCTGAGCCGCCGGCCCAGCGTCCATTCGGCGGAGCAGCGATGCTCTCAAGGCGCGATTTCGTCCAGGCGGCCGCGGCAGCGGCGGCCGTCATGGGCAGTGGCTTGTCCCGCGCGGCAGCACAGCAGGCGCTGACGCAGGCCGATCTGCTGTCTTTCCAGCCGCTCGGCAACGTCACGCTCGTGCACGTCACCGATCTGCACGCGCAGCTCGTGCCCGTCTATTTCCGCGAGCCCACGGTCAATCTCGGCGTCGCCGACGTCAAAGGCCTGCCGCCGCATATCACGGGCAAGAGCTTCCTCGACGCCTACGGCCTTCCGGCGGGATCGCCGCTTGCCTACGCGCTGACCGACCAGGACTTCGCGGCGCTCGCCAGGACCTATGGCCGGCTCGGCGGGCTCGACCGCATCGCCACCATCGTCAAGGCGATTCGCGCCGAGCGCGGCGACCGCGCGCTGTTCCTCGACGGCGGCGACACCTGGACCAACAGCTACACCTCGCTCATCACCAAGGGGCAGGACGTCATCGACTGCATGGCGCTGCTCAAGCCCGACGCGATGACCGCGCATTGGGAATTCACGCTGGGCGAGGAGCGCGTCAAGGAAGCGATCGAAGGCCTCGGCTTTCCATTCCTGGCGCAGAATGTCCGCGATGCGGAATGGAACGATGAGGAGGTGTTCAAGGCCTCGGCGGGGTTCGAGCGCGGCGGCGTAAAGATCGTGGTAATCGGCCAGGCCTTCCCCTACACGCCGATTGCCAACCCGCGCTGGATGATTCCGAGCTGGTCGTTCGGCATCCGCGACGAGGCGCTGCAGAAGCAGGTGGACGCCGCGCGCAAGGACGGCGCCGACCTCGTCGTGCTGCTCTCGCATAACGGCTTCGATGTCGACCGCAAGCTTGCGTCGCGCGTGCGCGGGATTGACGTGATCCTCACCGGGCACACGCATGATGCGTTGCCGGACGTGGTGAAGGTCGGCAACACGCTTCTGGTCGCCTCCGGCAGCCACGGCAAGTTCGTCTCGCGGCTCGATCTCGACGTGCGCGACGGCGGGATCAAGGGCTACCGCTACAGGCTGATCCCCGTCTTTTCCGATGCGATCGCGCCGGATGCCGAGGTCGCGGCGAAGATACGCGAAGTTCGCGCCCCGCACGAGGCCGTGCTGCGCGAGGTGGTCGGTCAGACCGAGACGCTGCTCTACCGCCGCGGCAACTTCAACGGCACGCTCGACGACGTGATCTGCGATGCGCTGCTGGCCGAGCGCGACGCGCAGATCGCGCTGTCGCCCGGCTTCCGCTGGGGCAATTCGCTGCTGCCGGGCCAGGAGATCACGCGCGAGGACGTCTACAACGCGACCGCGATCACCTATCCCGCGGCCTACCGCATGACGATGTCCGGCGCGCGCCTCAAGGAGGTGCTCGAAGACGTCGCCGACAATCTCTTCAACCCGGATCCCTATTACCAGCAGGGCGGGGACATGGTGCGGGTCGGCGGGCTGACCTACACGATCGACGTCAGCGCCGCCATGGGCAGGCGCATCTCCGACCTGCGGCTCGCCAACGGCCAGCCGGTCGCGGCCGAGAAGGACTATGTTGTCGCGGGCTGGGCAAGCGTCAACGAGGGGACGGAAGGCCCCGCCATCTGGGACGTCGTGTTCGCGCACCTGCAGCGCCGCAAGACCGTGGCGCCGACCGGCGGCAACACAGTGCGCATCGTCGGCGGGTGATCGCGCTCAGTACCAGCGAAGCTGCCGTGAACATATGCAGTCATCAGAATATCATGATATGATCGCGTCCAAGGAGAAAACGCTGATGGCGGGCGAAAAAAGAACCGGCGGCTTGGCACGACGCTCGTTGCTCAAGGCCGGCCTTGCAGCCGGCGGTGCTGCGGCGTTTGGCCGATCGGCCGTCGCGGGCAATTCGGCGAACCAGGCGCCAAACATCGCCGACTGGACACGTCAGCTCGGCGAGGGAGTCGCGTCGCGGCCCTATGGCAAGCCCTCGCACTTCGAAGCGCATGTGGTGAAGCGCGACGTCGAGTGGCTCACCGCCTCGCGCGAGAGCTCGGTCAACTTCACGCCGATCCACGA
>DATAAP010000495.1:0-5023 GCA_036260035.1 Alphaproteobacteria bacterium
ATCAGGAAATCGCTAAGCTCCGCCGCATCAAGGCGGCGGTCCTGCAGAGCTGCTCGCAGTGCGAGGACTATCTCGCCGAGGAGCGCCGCGTACGCCAGCCCGAGCCGGTCGATTGAGCTGAGCCCGCGATCGCGCGCCGTCAGGCCTTTCTGCTCTCCTCGAACCTGTCATGCACGATGTGTAGGCGCGCGCTCAGCCCGAACGACGGCAGATGCTCGTCGACCACGGGGGGAGCTGCGCAAGCTGCTGCCCGGCTTTGGCGACCTTCTGCGTGGCATCGCGCAGCGCAACGTCAACGGTACTCACCGTCGAAGGAACAATCAGCATCAGCACCGCGATCATCGCCGCCGTCAACCACGCGCCGGCAATGCTGCGGGGCGCGGCGCGCACGCGATCGATATCAACATCGTCCGGCCAGCGATCGTACTCACCCTTTCGCATAATCGTCATCTCCTCCGTGCTCGAGGTCGATGGCGCCCTCCCGTCTGGTTGCACCCATCACGCGGAAGGAATGTGGTGAAATCGCGACGCCGCCGTTGATCGCCGAGCCACTCGCGTGGATTTGAACTGCGCGCGGCGGCACGGAAGGCTGCTCAGCAGCGTCGAACCTGCGGTGCGTCCCGTGCGCGACCGGGCGAACGCCTAGAACGCGCCATCGCCGACGCGTGCATCCTTTGCTGCACACCTATCTGATCGCCGGAGCAGAGCGCATGGCCACTGCAAGCACGATCGTCGGCAGCAACGCAGGCGACAGCATCTCCGGCACGTCGGCCAACGACCTGCTCTACGGGTTCAATCCCTCTGGCGCGCAGGCGCAGGCGAGCGCGATCGCGGCGTCGCGCGTTGCCGCCGGCTTGGCATCGCCGCTCTTCGCGGCAGCGCCGCCGGGCGATGCGACGCGGCTCTTCATCGTCGAGCGCGGCGGGCAGATCGAAATCCTCGACCTCGCCACCGGCCGGATCCAGCCATCGCCCTTCCTCGACCTATCGACGCAGGTCGCGACGGCCGGCGAGCAAGGCCTGCTCGGCCTCGCCTTCGATCCCGACTTCGCGACGAACGGTCGCTTCTACGTCAATCTGACGAACACGAGCGGCGACACCGAGATCCGCAGCTATCGCGTGTCGCCGGCCGATCCGAACCACGCCGATGCGGCTAGCATGCAGCTGGTTCTCGGCGTCGATCAGCCCGACTTCACCAACCACAAGGGCGGCTGGCTCGGCTTCGGGCCCGATGGGCAGCTCTATGTGGCGCTCGGCGATGGTGGTGGCGGCGGCGATCCGCTCAACAACGCGCAGAACGTGAACAGCCTGCTGGGCAAGATCCTGCGCATCGATCCGGACAGCGACGGCTTTCCCGCCGATGCCGCGCGCAACTACGCAATCCCGGCGGACAACCCGTTCGTCGGCCGCGACGGCGCCGATGAGGTCTGGGCGTTCGGCTTGCGCAACCCGTGGCGCGACAGCTTCGACCGTGCCAACGGCGAGTTCGTGATCGCCGATGTCGGCCAGAACGCCTGGGAGGAGATCAATATCGGGCAGGCGGGCGCCAATTACGGCTGGCGGCTCTTTGAAGGGCCCGCCGCGTTCGCGGCCGGCACGCCCACCGGCGGCAGCGCCGTGCCGCCGATCGCCTTCTACGACCGCGGCGCCGGCCAGTCGATCACTGGGGGATATGTCTATCGCGGCGAGGGCGAGGCCCTGCAGGGCGAATATCTCTTCGCCGATTTCGTCAGCGGGCGCCTATGGGGCTTGCGCCTCGATGGCGGCCGGGCGAGCACGGAATACACGGGCAAGATCGCGGCCGATGCAGGAACGATCGCCAGCCCGTCCTCATTCGGTGAAGACGGACTGGGCAATCTCTACCTGACCGACTTCGACGGCGATGTCTTCCGCCTGACCCCGCAGACGAGCATCGCCGACGGCGCCGATCAGATCCATGGCGCCGCAGGCGACGATTTCATCTTTGGCGGCAGCGACGGCGACTCCCTGCTCGGCGACGCCGGCAACGACACCATTCATGGCCAGAGCGGAGGCGATGCACTCGGCGGCGGTCCCGGCAACGACACGCTGAGCGGCGACACCGGCAATGACCGCCTCGAAGGCGGAGCGGGCAACGACCTGCTGGCCGGCGGCGCCGGCCAGGACGTCTTCGAGTTCACGCTCGGCTTTGGTCATGACCGCGTCGCCGATTTCGTTTCCGGCCAAGACTCGATCACGCTCCCGCACGTCCTTGTTCCCGATCTCTCCGCGCTGCTGACCGGTGGCCGCCAAGTCGGCAGCGACACGGTCATTACCGCCGATGCCGCTAATAGCATCACCTTGCAGGGCGTAGCCCTCACGAGCCTCACAGCGAGCGATTTTCACCTCGTGTGAGCGAGGTAGACGGAGGCTACCTGGCGTCGCGTTGCGACGGAGAAGTCTCGCCTTGCGTCGGGTCACGGCGGCAGCGAGCCGGACCAACCACCGGCGTTCATGCAGGAGTCGAAACGCGAGCGGCGGACGTGGTCCGACGTCGCGGCTCCCGCGCGATCCGCGCACCAGGCGCGTGCATACGCATAGGACCTCTGCGAATCTGCTGAACCGGAGTAGCTTGGATACGCGCAGGCGCCTAGCCCCGCAGCCATTGCGCTCATTGCTAAGAGCATAGAGAGTCGATTCATCATCATCTCCTTTGTAGGCCGACGGGCACGCGTGACCCCAGCCCGCGGGCTTTTTCCTAGCCGGCGCGGTCGGACGGCAGCTTGGCGTAGCCGTGTGTCGGCACGGTCGTCGCGCAGAACGCGCGTCGACGCGCGCCGGTTGCAACCGCCACGGTCGGTTTACTGGGGATGAAGTTCGTGCGTACGGCGCGGACGATCCGCGGTTTACCAGCGGTAGAGACGGCCTTGCCGGTGAACTATGGCAACGGTCAGCCTAAAGCCTGGAGAGCCAGCCCAAAGCGCTGCGCGCGGGCCTGCGCCTGCGGCCAGGTGCCGCGCACCATGCTTGTCACGGTATCAATGGCCGGCAGCCCGGCCTCGGTCAGCCAAGCTGCCAAGCGCTGCGCATGCGCCGGAATGTCTACGCGCAAGAGGCCCGCCTGCGATGTACGCGCGGCGGTGGCAATGAGTGCGATCGCGTCGTCTTCGTTCGCCGCGACGACCGGACCGATCAGCTGTCCGCGACCGAACGTGCGAACAATGGCAAATCCATCGAGGCCCGCCCCGCCATCCATGACCCACGCGGCGCCGTCCGCAACCAGCCGGGCGATGAGCGCTGTACGATCGGCGCCGAAGGCCACCGCATCGAGCATGGAAAGCGCGTCGCGGTCCGTAGGCAGCGCGGGACGCACCTTGCGGGACGCAAAGCATACGACCGCGGGGCCTACGACCTGTCCTTGATGCTGGCGCACGAGCCCGACGGGACGGAACCCGCGCCGCTCATAGAGCGGCACCGCCGCAGCCGTCGCATTGAGCATCAGCGCGCGCGGGCCCGCTGCCGCGATCAGTGCTGTCATCAGCGCATGTCCGATGCCCCTGCCCTGATGCTCCGGCGCGACCATGACCATGCCGACGGTTCCGACGTCCGCACCGAAACCCCACCACATGCCGACGCCGACAACTTGCCACGCCGCGTCCATGGCGACGACGCCGTCACCAAGCTCAATGAGCAAGGCGCAATCGTCTCGGCGATGTGGCCAGGACCATTGCACGACCAGGCGATGCACAGCATCAAGATCGCCGGCGTGCATGGGGCGCAGGGTCGCCTCTGCCGATCGTGCGTGCATTCGACCTCCATCCTTGAGACTTGGGGTGCCGCGCTGCCGCAATGACTTGGGTCCGGCGTGCGCCGTCGCGGGCGCGTCCTCGCCCTTCTCCCTGCGGCCGGGCAAGGGAGGAGTGTCTTACTCCGCCGCCTTCGCGACCGCTCTGCCGTAGCCGCCGCCGCCCGGCGTTTCGATGACGAACACGTCGCCGGGGTTCACGTCGATCTTGCCGGTGGCGGCGAGATCGACGCGGCTGCCGTCGGTGCGCTCGACCCAGTTGCGGCCGGGTGCCCCGTTCTCGCCGCCGGCAAGCCCGAACGGCGGCACGCGCCGGCGGTTCGCGAGGATCGCGGCGGTCATCGCCTCGCGGAAGCGGATGCGGCGCACCACGCCGTCGCCGCCGCGATGCAGGCCGCGCCCGCCGCTGCCGCGCCGGATCGCGAAGGACTCGACCAGCACCGGGAAGCGCCATTCCAGCACCTCCGGATCGGTGAGGCGCGAGTTGGTCATGTGCGTATGCACGGCGTCGGTGCCGTCGAAATCCGGACCGGCGCCGGAGCCGCCGCACACCGTCTCGTAATACTGGTAGCGCTCGTTGCCGAAGGTGAAGTTGTTCATCGTGCCCTGCGCGCCGGCGAGGACGCCCAGCGCGCCATAGAGCGTGTCGGTGACGACCTGCGAGGTCTCGACATTGCCGGCGACGACCGCGGCCGGATATTTCGGCTTCAGCATGCAGCCGTCGGGGATGATCACCTTGAGCGGCTTCAGCACGCCGGCATTCATCGGGATCTCGTCCTCCACCAGCGTGCGGAAGACGTAGAGCACGGCGGCCATGCACACCGCCGACGGCGCGTTGAAGTTGGTCGGGCGCTGCGGCGAGGTGCCGGTGAAGTCGATGATGCCGGTGCGGCTCTTCTTGTCGATCGACACCTTCACCTTGATGACGCTGCCGTCGTCCATCTCATAGGCGAAGCTGCCGTCCTTCAGCACATCCAGCACCCGACGCACCTGCTCCTCGGCATTGTCCTGCACGTGCTGCATGTAGGCGCGCACCACGTCGAGGCCGAAATGCGCCACCATCTTGCGCAGCTCCTGAACCCCCTTCTCGCAGGCGGCGATCTGCGCTTTGAGGTCGGCGATGTTCTGCGCCGGATTGCGCGCCGGGTACTTGCCCGAGCGCAGCAGCTCGGTCATCTCCTGCTCGAGGAAGCGCCCCTGCTCGACCAGCATGACGTTGTCGATCAGCACGCCCTCTTCCTCGACCGTCGTCGAATCCGGC